>NZ_JASATH010000066.1:0-36980 GCF_038440215.1 Inquilinus sp. OTU3971
GCCCCTTTATTTCCACAAAACCCCCCCCCCCCCCCGGGGGGGGGGGGGGGAGGGGGAGGGGTCTGCGCGCGTCCGCGCGCGCATAGGCAGTGAACGGAGCTCGCCGTTCGTGCCGGTTCGCCGACGATCCAGACCGGATCGAGCTGCGAGACCCCCTCCCCCAACCCCCTCCCGCGAGGGGAGGGGGAGGATAAAAACTCTATGCCGGAAGAGCTGAAGTCATTCTGAAAAGGTCTCACAAGCGGGAGAGGCAACGAACAAGGCTTGGCGAGAGTGCGGATGAGATGTGCGAATCCGATAGGCCTCTCAGGAGAGGGGCGGAACCGCTTCGGTCTCGTCGGCCGTGGCGCGATCCTCGCCGGCCGCGGCAGCGTCGCGATCGACAACGGTCCTCGCCGGCACCTCCTCCCGCGCATTCGGGTCGCCGGGCGCGGTCTCGCAGCCGAGGTCCGGCAGCGCCACGATGCGGTGGCCGCCGCGGCCGGCAGTGCGGCAGACGATGAAGCTGCGCTGCTCCATATAGGACAGGAGGCGCCGGGTGCGGCCGACCGACTGGGTGCCGTAGGCGCGGGCGATGGTGGCGTCGGACGGGCAGGGGGCGCCCGCCATCGCCGCCTTGACCAGCAGCAGGAAGATGCCCTGCATGTCCTCCGGCAGCTCGCGCGCCAGGCCGGTCGCGTGCTGCCAGGCCGGGCTCTCCGCCGTGTCGGTGTCGACCCCGGCCCGGGCCACGGCCAGCCGGCCGCGGAAGCCGGCGAGGTCCAGCGCCGGGGCGCTGCGGCTGCCGACCCGCTGGATCCGGCAGCGCACCAGGAAATCCTGGTACAGCACCGCGATCGGGCGGAAGGCCGAATCCTCCGCCGCCACCAGGTCGCGCAGCACCGCGTCGATCGCGGCGTCGCGCTCGGCCTGGGTCATCGCGTCCGGCTCCTCCTCCGCCGCCGGGGCGGTGTCGGGGCGGCTGCGGATCAGCTGGGCCAGCAGCTCGGCGGTCGATTGCTGCGGCTGCGGCGGCGGCCGCGTCGGCCGGGGCATCGGCGGCTCGGACTCGACCGCCTTGAAGATCAGCTCGTGCACATCCTCGGGCGGCGTCTCGGGCATCGGCAGCAGCTTCGGGCTGGTCGAGCGCGCGCCGGTCTCGACCGCGCCGATGCGGATCTCGATCGGCCGGCGCGACAGGGCGGGCCCGAGGGCGACGAAGCGGCCGCGGCCGAGGTCGCGGAACATCTCGGCCTGGCGCCGCTCCAGCCCCAGCAGGTCGGCGGCGCGGGCCATGTCGATGTCGAGGAAGGTGCGGCCCATCAGGAAGTTCGAGGCCTCGGCCGCGACGTTCTTGGCCAGCTTGGCCAGGCGCTGGGTGGCGATCACCCCGGCCAGGCCGCGCTTGCGGCCGCGGCTCATCAGATTGGCCATGGCGCCCAGCGTCGCCTTGCGCGCCTCCTCCGACACGTCGCCGGCCGCGGCCGGGGCGAACAGCTGGGCCTCGTCGACCACCACCAGGATCGGGTACCAGAGGTCGCGCTCGGCGTCGAACAGCCCGTTCAGGAAGGCGGCGGCGGCGCGCATCTGCGAGTCGATGTCGCAGCGCTCCAGGTTCAGCACGGCGGAGGTGCGGTGCTGCCGCACCCGGCCGGCGATGCGGTACAAATCCTCGTCGGACCGGTCGCCGTCGACCACGATATGGCCGAAGCGGTCGGCCAGGCTGACGAAGTCGCCCTCGGGGTCGACCACCACCTGCTGCACCCAGGGCGCGCTCTGCTCCAAGAGGCGGCGCAGCAGATGCGACTTGCCGGAGCCGGAATTGCCCTGCACCAGCAGCCGCGTCGCCAGCAGTTCCTCGAGATCGATCATGGCCGATGCCCCGTCGGACAGCGTTCCGATGTCGATTTGAACCGTCATCACCCCTCCGCACACACTGCGGCCCCGTCCTCCGGGGAGGGCGAGGCCGGGCATGGTCTATCACGACCGGACGGGCGGGGGGCAACCCGATGGGGCAGGTCAGGGTCCCGGCGTGCCCGGACCCGCCGACCGACCGCAGAACCATATCAATAATGGATAGTGTGATGCGGGAACCGGATCCGCGGGAGGCCGGCAAGCCGCCGGTCGGTGCTGCGGTCGAGCGGGCAATGCGGCCGGCCAGCAAGGGTTGCGAACCAGTCGCGGCCGATTTGGCCCCCGCCAACCGCCTAAGAAACATCGGACAATTCGCGGGCCCGGGCGACGAAGCCGCTCACCTCCGCGCTTGACTCCTGCTCGGTCTCGGAATGAGCATCTGTTCACAGAATGAGCATAAGATCATGTTCGCCCCCGACGGATACCGCCGCCGATAGAGGTTCGATCCTTCGTCCCGCCTCACCCGGAAATCGTGACGGTTTCCGGGCTTTCCTGCCGAGCGAGAGAGACGCCCGTCCTTCGCCCGCTCCCTGCCTGGAAGAGGGAAGACTGCATGCTTGAAGGTTTTTTTGCGCCGACGGCTTCGGCGCCACAGGCCTTGATCACCGGCGACCGTTATCCGGCGCCGCAGCGGCCGGCGATGAATCTGGCCTCGGTCGACCTGAACCTCCTGGTGGCGCTGGAAGCGCTGCTGGAGCACCGCAACGTCACCCACGCCGCCCAGCATGTCGGCCAGAGCCAGCCGGCGATGAGCCGGGCGCTGGCCAGGCTGCGCGGCATGTTCAACGACGATCTCCTGGTCCGCACCTCGACCGGCCTGGCGCCGACGCCGCGCGGCGAGCGTCTGGCCGTGCTGCTGCCGTCGGTGCTGGGCGCGATTCGCGAGATCGTGACCAGCCGCAGCTTCGCCCCCGGGGAGTGGCGGTCGAAGGCGACGATGGCGATGCCCGACCACCAGGCGCTGGTGCTGCTGCCGCGCCTGCTGCCGCGGCTGCGCGAGCGTGCGCCCCTGCTCGACATCGTCACCGACCCGCTCCTCGCCGGCGCGCTGCGGCGGCTCGAACAGGGCGAGATCGACCTCGCCGTCGGGCAAATCGGCGACACCCCGCCCGGCTATTTCCGGCGCAGCCTGTACTCCGACCGCTTCGCCTGCCTGATGCGGCAGGACCACCCGGCGCTGGCGCAGGACTGGACGATCGAGCGCTTCGCGACCCTGCGCCACGCCGTGATCGCCTCGGGCTCCGAGGACGGCTTCGGCCAGGTCTATGACGGGCTGGCCAAGCTGGACCTGCCGGACCGCGACCCGATCCTGGTCCCCAACATGCTGACGGCGCCGGCGATGATCGCGGAAACCGATTTGGTGCTGACCGTGCCGCACCGCGTCGCCACCCGGGTCGCCGCCATGCTGCCGCTGGCGGTGGTCGACCCGCCACTGGAGCTGCCGCCCTACGAGGTCGCGCTGATCTGGCACGAACGGCGCCATCGCGATCCGGACCACAGCTGGCTGCGCACCGAGATCGCGGCGGCGGCGCTGGCGGCGGTGCAGGGCGGCCGCCGGTCCACCGACCCGATCGAGTTGCGCAGCGGGGCGGCCTCCTGACGATGCCGCCGGGTCAGCCGCCGAGCCGGTGCTCGACCCGCCGGATCAGCCCCTGGGCGTCGGCCGGCGCGCGCACCTTGGCGTCGTTGTCGAAATAGACGTAGACGTCGCGCCTGGCCCGCTTCGGCCCGGGCTTGTCGATCACCCGCTCGGCATCCTTCGGCTCGCGCCCGGCGGCCCAGGCGGCGACGCGATCGGCCCAGCTGTCGAGCGCCTTGTCGCCATAGCCGCTGACATACAGCTGCTCCGACCCGTGCAGCCGGCAATAGACGAAGCCGGCGGTCAGGTCCATGCGCCGCGGCCAGTCCACCGCGTCGGCGCAGACCAGCGCCACCTTGTGCCGGCGCAGCAGCCGGATGAAGGCGGGGTCGAGGAAGCTGTCGTGGCGGATCTCCAGGGCGTGGCGCAGCGGCCGCTTGCGGTCGGTCCTGGTCCAGGCCCGGCCGGCGAAACGCTCGTCGTGGCGGCGGGCCATCTCGGCCGCGGCCTCGGTGTCCTTCGGCAGCAGTTTGAGGAAGGCCTCGATCCGCTCCGGGTCGAAGCGGAAGCTGGGCGGGAATTGCCACAGGATCGGCCCCAGCTTCGGCCCGAGCCGCAGCGGGCCCGACGCCAGGAAATTGGCCAGCGGCGTCTCCACCTCGCGCAGTCGGCGGGTGTGGGTGATGAAGCGCGGCCCCTTGACCGCGAAGACGAAGCCGTCCGGCGTCTCCCCGGCCCAGCGGGCATAGCTCTCCGGCCGCTGGCTGCCGTAGAAGGTGCCGTTGATCTCGATGGTCGGGAAGGTGCCGGCGGCGAAGGCCAGCTCGCGCGTCTGCGGCAGTCCCTTCGGATAGAACACGCCGCGCCAGGGCCGGTAGGTCCAGCCCGAGATCCCGATCCGCACCTGTCCGGTCCCGCTGCCCATCGCGCTCCTCCGGTAGGGAAACGCCATGGGACGCGATGCCGTGCCCGAAAGCAGAGAGGGCGGCCCCTGGCGCCGCCCTCTCCCTCGCTCGGTCGGTTAGGAAGTCGGTCTTCGATCAGAAGGCGAGCACGACGCCGGTGGTCAGCGCGGTCGCCTCGTAGTCCTGGCCGGTGCGGAACTCGTTCCGCTCATAGGCCAGCTCGGTGAAGCTGCTGAGGCCCGGCGCGAAGTTGTACAGGAACGAGCCGATGACGCTGTGGTTGGCCTGCAGGTCGGCGCCGTCGGTGAAGGAGGACTCCAGCTCGTTGCCCTTCTCCGCCGTGGTGTAGGCGTAGCCGACCGAGACGACATACGGGCCGCCGTAATAGGACAGGTCGCCGGTGATCGAGTCGATCGCCTTGTCCGCCCGGAAGGTGCTGGCGAAATGCACCCAGTTGACGCTGCCGGCGAAGCCGCTCGAATGCACGATCTGGCCGCCGAGGCTGTAGGCCTCGTAGTCGTCGTTGCCGCTGACGCCGTTGCCGGTGCCGGCCGAGGCCCGCGCCACCACCGTCGTGCCGTCGAAGGTGTCGGAGTACTGGACGCCGGCGGTGACGATGTTCTCGTAGCGGGCGCTGCTGTCGTTGAACAGGTCGTTGCGGCCGCCATTGCCGGCATGGCCGTTGCCGCCGGCCAGCGGCGTGAAGTCGACGCCGAAGGAGAAGCCGGAGAAGCTCGGCGAGGTGTACTTGACCTTGGTGTCCTTGCCGTTCAGCCCGCCGATGCCGTAGCTCGGATCGATGGCATAGAAGGTGTCGGAGCCGCCGAACAGGTTGAACTTGCCGTCCAGCCCGTCGCCCCAGCCGGCGCCGAGGCCGAGCTTGCCGTTCAGCGTGTCATGGGCATAGATGTAGCCGAAATCGGCAATGGCATAGGGCGCGTCGCCGAGGGTGACGGTGCCGAAGCCGCCCTTCAGGTAGAGATAGGTGCGGTCGATCGTGACGTCGTTGCGGCGGTCGACATTGTTCATGCGGATGCGGGCGCCGTATTCCAGGCCGGAATCGGTGACGTTCTTGATGTCGAACTGCAGCCGCGCATTGGACACGAAGTCATAGTCGCGGTCGAAGGTGTCGTCGGCGGTGTTGCTGAGCGACAGGCCGGCCATGAAGCCGATCCAGCCGCTGATCTTCAGCGACAGGCCCGAGGTGACGTTCGCATCCGCCGCCTGGGCAATACTCGTCCCTCCCGTGGCGGCCGCAAGGCACACCCCGAGCAACAAAAACTTCCGCATTTTTACTTCCCCTCGCGTGTCGGGCGCGCGTCCCCCCAAATGGAACTCGCAGCCCTTCTCTGTAGCGGCGAGGCTTATACGAAGCGCCTCGTTTTGAAATCAACCGTCGGATCCGACATAAAAGCTGCTTGCCGGCAAATTTCATAAAATCGTCACTGCATGTCGGCGCGGGCAAATGCAGGGCGCGCCGGTCCGGCATTCCCCGAACAGCGGCCGACGACGCGCAGGCCGGTTGCCAAGCGGACCGTGCCGTGGATATCAACGACGGATCCAATGGAAAGGGCACGGGACATGCAGCGGGATTTCGGCCAGCCGGGGCGCTCGGCGCTGATCGCGGGCGAGGCGGCGATCGCCACCTCGCATCCGCTGGCCTCGGCCGCGGGGCTCGAGGTGCTGATGGACGGCGGCAACGCGGTCGACGCGGCGCTGGCCGCGGTCGCGGTGCAATGCGTGGCCGAAGCCCATATGACCGGCATCGGCGGCGACTGCTTCGTGCTCTACGCCCCGGCCGGGCGCGACGCGCTGGCGCTGAACGGCAGCGGCCGCGCCCCGCGCGCGGCCTCGGCGGAGGCGCTGGCGGCCCAGGGCCTGACGGCGATCCCGCAGCGCAGCCCGCATGCGGTGACGGTGCCGGGCGCGATCTCGGCCTGGTGCCGGCTGCATGAAGAGCACGGGTCGCTGCCGCTCGACCGGCTGTTCGCCCGCGCCATCCTGTATGCGGAGGAGGGCTATCCGGTGGCGCCGCGCGTCGCCTGGGACTGGGCCGAGGATGCCGGCTTCCTGGCCGGCGACGCCGGCTGCCGCGCCGTGTTCCTGCCCGGCGGCCGGATCCCGGCGGTCGGCGACCGGCATGCCCAGCCGCTGCTCGGCGCCCGGCTGCGCGACATCGCCGCCCGCGGCGCCGCCGCTTTCTACGAGGGCGCGGTGGCGGAATCGCTGGTCCGCCTGCTGAAGGCCCAGGGCGGGCTGCACACGCTCGACGATTTCGCCGCCGGCCGCGAGGTCGCCAACTGGGTCGACCCGATCCGGCTCGACTATCACGGCACCGAGGTGGTGGAGTGCCCGCCGAACGGCCAGGGGCTGGCGGCGCTGATGATCCTCGGCCTGCTCTCCGGCCACGACCTGGCGGCGGAGATGCCGGAGGCCGACCGCATCCATCTGCACGCCGAGGCGACCAAGATCGCCTACCACCACCGCGACGCGCTGATCTGCGACCCCGACCACCTGCCGCACGACCCGCGGACGCTGCTGTCGGAGGCGGTGCTGGGCACGCTGCGCCGGCGGATCGACCCGAAGCGCGCCGGCCGGCCGGCGCTGTGGACCGAGCCGGAGCACCGCGACACCATCTATCTCTGCGTCGTCGACCGCGACGGCAACGCCGTCTCCTTCATCAACTCGATCTTCGACAGCTTCGGCAGCGGCCTGCTCGACCCCGAGACCGGTGTGCTGCTGCACAGCCGCGGCCGGTCCTTCCGGGTCGAGCCGGGGCATCCGAACGCGATCGGGCCGGGCAAGCGGCCGATGCACACCATCATCCCCGGCCTGCTGCGCCGCGGCGGCCGCACCGCCGGCGTGTTCGGGGTGATGGGCGGCCACTACCAGGCGGCCGGCCAGGCGCAGTTCGTGTCCTCGATCATCGACCGCGGCCTCGACCCGCAGGCGGCGCTGGACCTGCCGCGCAGCTTCGCCTTCGACGGCGTGCTGCAGCTCGAGACCCGGGTCGGCGAGGACGTGGCGGCGGATCTCGGCGGCCGCGGCCACTCGGTCGACCGGCGGAACGAGCCGCTGGGCGGCGGCCAGGCGATCCTGATCGACCATGAGCGCGGCGTGCTGATCGCCGGCTCCGACCCCCGCAAGGACGGCTGCGCGCTGGGGATCTAGGGTCGGGCCTTTCCCTTTGTCGTCATTGCCGGGCATGACAGTGAAAGGGATCGGGCGGCCGCCCATATTTGAAGGAACTCCTGGGCCGTTGCCGGATTGGACAAGGCGACCCCAGCGAACGGAGGACCCATGCAGCTTCAGCTCAGCTCCTGGCCGGAGATCGAGGCCTATCTCAAGACCTCGCGCGGCGCGATCATGCCGATCGGCTCGACCGAGCAGCACGGCCCGAACGGGCTGATCGGCACCGATGCGCTGTGCGCCGAGGGCATCGCCCGCGGCGTCGGCGACAAGACCGGGGCGGTGATCGGCCCGACCATCGGCGTCGGCATGGCGCATCACCACATGACCTTCCCCGGCAGCATGACGCTGAAGCCATCGACCCTGGTGCTGGTGATCCGCGACTATGTCATGGCGCTGGCCGAGCACGGCTTCGAGCGCTTCCTGTTCGTCAACGGCCATGGCGGCAACATCGCCACCATCCAGGCCGCCTTCTACGAGATCTACTCCGAGCGTCGCGCGCTCGGCAGCCCGGCGATCCGCTGCCGCCTGGTCAACTGGTGGGACAACGCGGCCGTGCAGCGCCTGTCGAAGGAGCTGTACGGCGTGGCCGAGGGCAGCCACGCCACGGCCAGCGAGGTGGCGGTCACCCAGCACCTGTTCCCCGACCACATCAAATCGGCCGAGCTGGACCCGCCGATCGCGCCCTCGGGCCGGTTCTACGACGCCGTCGACTACCGCCGCCGCTTCCCGGACGGCCGCATCGGCTCCAACCCCGGCCTGGCGACGCCGGAGCATGGCGAGCAGTTCTACGATGCGGCGGTGGACGCGATCTCCGGCACCTATGCGGAGTTCCTGGCAGAGGTCTGAACCCGGTGCGGGGCGTCGCCGAGGGCCAGCAACAGCGCTTCGCGCAGGGCCGCGGCATCGTCCTCCGGCACCAGGGTGACGCCCGGCCCCGCGTCGATGCCGCAGGCGGCGGTGGCGATCACCGGGATGCCCAGCGCCATGGCCCGCAGCAGCGCCCGCGGCTGGTGCTCGACGATCGCCGGCAGCACCACCGCGGCGACCGGGTCGGGCCAGGCGCCGGCGGGCAGCGGCCGCGCCGCGACATTGCGCCAGAACGGGCCGGCCTGCTCGCGCGCCCGGCCGGTCACGGCCAGGTCGATGTCCAGCCCCTTGACCGCGTCGCGCAAGGCATAGGCGCCCTTGCGGCCCAGGGCCGAGGCCGGGAACAGGATGGCGCGGCCGCCGATCGCGGGCCGTGGCGCCGCGGCGACGTCAGGCAGCGCCCAGTCCAGATGCACCGCCCGGTCCGCGAAGCGCGCGGCGATGCCGCCATGCGGGGTGTAGAGGCGCGCGGCCGCAGCCAGCGCCTCGGTCTCCGCCGAAACGATCTCCTCCGGCGCCCGGAAATCGCCCAGAGTCGGGCTCTCCGGATGGCGGGCCAAGGCCCGGTCCAGCCGGGCCTGCAGCGCCGCCAGCGGCCAGCGCTCCATCAGCACGTCGAAGCTGCGGCCCTGCAGGCAGCCGAGGCGCCAGAGATGCGGCAGCAGCCCCTGGCCGACCACCAGATGGGTGTGCCGGTAGGACAGGCGGCGCGCATAGGCCTCGGCCAGGCGCCGGTCGAAGCCCAGCATCGCCTTGGGCAGGGCGCCGCCCACCGCCGGCAGGCGGCGCAGCGCCCCGGGCGCGTGCCAGCGCGACCACGGTGGCGCGGCTCTCACCGCCCGGCAGCTCCGGCCAGGCGTAGCGGGCGCGCCAGCGCATCGGCAGGAACAGTCTGTCCTCCGGCCCGGCCTGGGCGCGCAGCAACGCCGCGAATTCCGGCCAGCTTCCATCGACCAGCCAGGCGGTCGGCCGCCGTGTGATCTCGGCCCCCTTCGGCAGCAGATGGCTGCAGTCCTCATGGCTGCAGCCGACGCAGTCATTGGCGGCTTCGCGCGGGACCGGGAAGGGGACGACGATGCCGGCCGCCGGGGCGGCGGCGCAGCGGAAGCGGATCTCCAGCTCCGTCCCGGTCAGCCGCGCCTTGATGCGGAAGGCGGCGGGGCTGCGGAAGCGCAGGTCGACATAGTTCCAGAATACGGTGGCGTCGCGCCCGGCGGCGGCGCGCGAGCCCGGCACCAGCCGGCTGTGGGCGTGGCGCTCGACGATCTCGAAGCCGGCGGCCAGCGCCGCCTCGTACAGGCCGTTCGACAGCTGGCACAGCCCGCCGCCGGTGCTGGCGACCAGGCAGCCCTCGCGCAGCTCGCGCCCGGCGACGAAGCCGCGCCGGCGCGTGGCGCGGCCGATCTGGCGCCAGAAGCTGAACACGGCGCCGGCCGGCACCTCGACGCCGTCGAGGGCACGCAGGGCGAGGCGTAGATTGTGGATCTTGCCGGCAGTCAGCTCGTGCTCGCCGGCCCCGCCCGCCCCGGTCCACAGCGGCGAGCGGATCTCGGCGACGATGGCTGCATCGCGCAGCCCGTCCGCCCGCGGATGGCGCGCCGGCCGGCGGCGGATCTCGCGCAGGGCCCGGCCGCGGCGCAGCAGGGCCGCCTTGATCCCGAAGACCAGCGAGTCCCAACGCGACGGGACCTTGTGATCCGCTGGCGCTGCCATTCTCGCTGCTGCTCCCGACACTGGCGACAGGGGTAGTGGAACAGCGGAAGATGGCCGGACGATGTCGCGCCGGTGGCAGAGCGGTGCGTCCTGCGCGACGGACTTGACGTCCGGGCCCGCCGGCTTGATGAAAGGCGACGCTTCCGATCGGGCCCGCCATGACCGACGCCCCCCGCCGCATCGGCATCCTGCTGCTGCCGCAGTTCTCGATGATGGCCTTCGCCTCGGCGCTGGAGCCGTTGCGCGTCGCCAACCGGCTGTCGCGGCGCCAAGTCTATCATTGGACCATCTTCTCCGCCGATGGCTTGCCGGTGTCGGCCTCGAACGGCCTGCCGCTGCCGGCCGATGCCATCGCCGGCAGCGCCGACGACCTGCCGATGCTGATCGTCTGCGCCGCCTTCGAGCCGCTGGCAGCCGTCACCCCGGCGCTGATCCGCTGGTTCCGCCGGCTCGACCGCGCCGGCGCGGTGCTCGGCGGCATCGACACCGGCTGCTTCGCGCTGGCCGCCGCCGGGCTGCTCGACGGCTACCGCGCCACCGCGCATTGGGAGGCGCTGGACGGCTTCGCCGAGCAGTTCCCGCGGGTCGAAGCCCGCGCCTGCCTGTTCGAGGCCGACCGCCGCCGCCTGACCTGCGCCGGCGGCACCGCCGCGCTCGACCTGATGCTGCAGATCATCCGCATGGACCACGGCGCCCGGCTGGCGGCCGCGGTGTCGGAGCAGTTCATCTACAACACCCTGCGCCATGCCGAGGACCGGCAGCGCCTGTCGGTGCCGCGCCAGCTCGACATCCGCGACAGCCGCCTGGCGCGGATGGTCGAGATCATGGAGCGCAACGTCGCCAGCCCGATCGCGGTCACCGCCCTGGCCCGCACTGTCGACATGTCGCCGCGCCAGGTCGAGCGGCTGTTCGCCCATCATCTCGGCAAGGGGCCGCAGGGCTTCTACCAGTCGCTGCGGCTGCAGCGGGCGCGGTCGATGGTGCAGTATTCCGACGACCCGCTGCTGGAGGTCGCGGTCGCCTGCGGCTTCGGCAGCTACGAGCATTTCTGCCGCTGCTACCGCCGCGAATTCGGCGTGCCGCCCAGCCGCGACCGCCGGGCCTCCGCCGCCTAGCGGAAAGCGTCAAGCCGCTGTCGCTCCCGATCAAGATCCGGGCGGGCGCCCGGGCGTAGCCTCGTCCCAGCGGCCGGTGCGCCGGCAATACGGGGAGGTGGCCGGCAATGGCCCTGCAGACTGACATCAACCGGCGGGTGATCGTGACCTGCGCCGTCACCGGCGCCGGCGACACGGTGGGCAAGCATCCGGCGATCCCGGTAACGCCGCAGCAGATCGCCGATGCGGCGCTGGAGGCGGCGAAGGCCGGCGCCACCGTGGCCCATATCCATGTCCGCAACCCCGAGACCGGCAAGCCCAGCCGCGACCCGGCGCTGTACCGCGAGGTGGTGGACCGTATCCGCTCCTCCGGCGTCGACATCATCATCAACCTGACCGCCGGCATGGGCGGCGACTTGGTGATCGGTCCCCAGGACAACCCGACGAAGTTCGGCCCCGACACCGACCTGGTCGGCGGCATCGACCGCCTGCCCCATGTCGAGCAACTGCTGCCGGAGATCTGCACCCTCGATTGCGGCTCGCTGAACTTCGGCGACGGCTCGCTGGTCTATGTCTCCACCCCCGACATCCTGCGCAAGCAGGCGAAGCGGATCCAGGAGCTCGGCGTGAAGCCGGAGCTCGAGATCTTCGACACCGGCAACCTGTGGTTCGCGCGGAAAATGGTGGAGGAGGGGCTGCTCGACGCGCCGCCCCTGTTCCAGCTCTGCCTCGGCATCCCCTGGGGCACGCCGCCCGACCCGCGGATGATGCTGGCGATGCGCGACATGCTGCCGGACGGCGCGGTCTGGGCCGGCTTCGCCATCGGCCGGCTGCAGATGCCCTTCGTCGCCCAGGCGGTGCTGCTGGGCGGCCATGTCCGGGTCGGGCTCGAGGACAACCTCTATCTCGACAAGGGCGTCTACGCCTCGAATGGCAGCCTGGTCGAGCGGGCGCGGACCATCATCGAGGCGATGGGGTCGAAGGTGATGACCCCGGCCGAGGCGCGCAGCCATCTCGGCCTCAAGCTGAAGGGGCAGGCCCATGCCGCGTGAGATCCGCACCCTCGGCATCGTCGGCGGCGGCGTCATCGGAAGCGGCTGGGCCGCCCGGGCGCTGGCCCGCGGCCTGAATGTCGTCGCCTGGGACCCATCGCCGAGCGGCGAGCAGGCCTTGCGCGATGCCGTCGCCAATGCCTGGCCGGCCCTGACCCGGATCGGCCTGGCCAAGGGCGCCGACCCGGACCGGCTGGCGGTCCTCGGCTCGGCCGAGACGGTCGCGGCCGTGGCCGATTTCGTGCAGGAGAGCGCGCCGGAGCGGATCGAGCTCAAGCGCAAGCTGCACCACGCCATGGCGGCGGCCGCGCCGGCCGACGTCATCCTCGGCTCCTCCTCCTCGGGCCTCTTGCCCAGTGAGATCCAGGAGGGCGCGCGGCATCCGGAGCGGATCGTCATCGGCCATCCCTTCAACCCGGTCTACCTGCTGCCGCTGGTCGAGGTGGTCGGCGGCAAGCAGACGGCGCCGGAGACGATCCAGGCGGCGTCGGCTTTCTACGCCTCGCTCGGCATGAAGCCGCTGCATGTCCGCAACGAGATCGACGGCTACATCGCCGACCGGCTGCTGGAGGCGCTGTGGCGCGAGGCGCTGCACCTGGTGGCCGACGGCATCGCCACCACCAAGGAGATCGACGAGGCGATCTGCTTCGGCGCCGGCATCCGCTGGGCCTTCATGGGCACCAACCTGACCTACCACCTCGCCGGCGGCGAGGGCGGCATGAGGCATATGCTGGAGCAGTTCGGCCCGGCGCTGGAGCTGCCCTGGACCAAGCTGGTGGCGCCGAAGCTGACCGACACCCTGATCGATCGCATGGTCGAAGGCACGCGCGAGCAGGCCGGCGGCTGGCCGGTGAAAAAGATCGAGCGCTGGCGCGACGAGCGCATCATCCGGATCCTGCAGGCGCTGGAGGCCGCCGACCGCGACACCGGCCACCCGACCTACGACCCGCGGCCGGGCACCGCCTGAGCCGCCGCCCGATCCCCGCGCCCGCGGGGATGGCGCGGTCGGGTCGGTTGCGGGCCCCCGACCGTTGTTCGCCTGACTTCGCCCGGCCGGATCCTCCCCCGGCCGGGCGCCCTTTCAGCCCGGGATCAGCGGGCGCCGCAGCCTGGTGAAGGCCGCCTTCAGCCGCGCCGCATAGGCCGGATCGCCCGACAGGGTGCGCTGCCGTGGCCAGCGCTCGGTCGCCACCGCGGTCGCCAGCGCCCGCACCCGCACCGCCTCGCCCTCCGTCACCGACACGCCGCCGAGCAGCTTCATATAGGTCTTGGTGTCGTGCTGCTGCAGCACCTCGTCGAGCCAGGGGCCCAGCGGGGAATCGGGAACGGGCGTCAGCCAGTCGCCCGGCAGCGACCGGCTGTCCGGAATGTCGGCATAGGAGGCGCCGCAGTCCCACAGCCACAGCGCGTAGCCGAGGATCGCGGTAGCGATGCTGACCGGCGGCAGCAGGCCGGGGCCGGCCTCCGCATAGATCAGCGGGATCTCGGCCAGGTCGGCCATCGCCATGGGCACGATGTCGAGCGTGTTCCGGTAGCAGCTCGCCGTCGGGAAGGCGCTGCGGAAGGCGTCGGCGAAGGCTTGGTTGCCGGCGGTCGGCCCGGCATAGGTGGTCGGCACGATGGCAGGGGACAGGCCCTGCTGCCCCAGCTGCGCCTGCAGCCACGGGGCCAGCACGGTGGCGACGCAGCCGCCCAGGCTGTGCCCGGTCACCTGCAGCGGCACCTGCCGGTTCGCGGCGGCATCGTAGAAGCCGGCCAGGAAGCCGACCAGGGACTGCCCACCCGAGGTCAGGCCGGCGACCCGGGACAGCGCGGCGGCGGTGCCGTCGGCGATGAGGACGCCGGTCGGGCCGGTCCAGGGCGGTGCCTGCTGGCTGTCGGCGTCGAGATCCTCGACGATCTGGTTCCACAGCCCCATCAGCGGCACGTCCCAGTCGGTGCCGCGCACGACCACGGCCAGGGACAGGGCCTGTCCCGCCTCGCTGCGGACCGCGACATAGACGAGATTGGCCTGGGACGGGTCCTGCGCCGGCCCCCAGGCCAGCGACCAGCTGCCGCCGCCCGGTGCCGGCCAGGCCAGCGGGAAGCTGCCGGGGATGGCGGCGGGGTCGAGATAGGAGATCTGGCACAGCTGGAGCAGGCCGATGCTCGCGGCATCGACCATTGCGGTCGGAATGGTCATGGTGAATTCCTCGAATTAATAATAAAATTAGAGAAACTGACAAATATTATTATAGCAGAGAGATAATATTCTGAAAGCTACTTCACATGCGCCCGCAGGGTCCGGCCGCGGATGCGCTCGCGGTGCATGATGTACAGGCTGGAGGCGATGACGATGCCGGCGCCGAGCACGACGAAGGGCTCGACGGCGTTGCCGAAGAACAGGCTGCCATAGGCCAGGGCCCAGACGATCATGGTGTACTGCATCGGCGCGATGGTGCTGGCCGGCGCCAGCGACAGCGCCCGCACCACCAGGAACTGGGCCGATCCCATCAGCAGGCCGGCGGCGCCGACCCGCAGCAGGTCGAACCAGCCCGGCAGCTTGAACACGAACAGCGCGACCGGCAGGCTGGTGACCAGCAGCCCCAGCATCACCGCCGTCACCATCACGGCGCGCTGCTCGTCGCGGCTGATCTTGCGCATGATCAGCACCACCCCGGCGCCGGTGAAGACCGAGCCCAGGGCCGAGAGGTGCCCCAGCGTCAGCGTCTCGAAGCCCGGCCGCACCATCACCAGGATGCCCAGGAAGCCGACCACCACCGCGGCCCAGCGATGGGCCCGCACCTGCTCGCCCAGGATCGGGATCGACAGGATCGTCACCACCATCGGCGTGCAGAAGGCGATGGCGTAGACATCGGCCAGGGGCAGGGCGGAGAAGGCATAGAAGCCGAAGATCGTGCCGATCCCGGCCAGGAAGCCGCGCAGCACGATCAGCCGCGGATGCGCCGCCCGCATCCGGCCGAGCCCGCCGTCGCGGCGCAGCATGATCAGGATCGGGATGCAGGCGAAGGCGACCTGCATCGGGATGATCTGGAAGATCGAATAGCTGGCCGTCAGCCCCTTCACCAGCGCGTCGCTGGACGCGAACATCAGGTTGGCGAGGAGCGAGCACAGCACGCCGAGCAGCGGCGTCTCGGCGCCGGAGGCAGGGGCGGTTGGAAGGGGGGCTGCGGCCGGAGGCGCCGTCGGCGCACGCAGAGGGGCCATCGGGACAGTCTCGTCGCCGCGCCTCCAGAGTCGCATGGTCGTTCCGATCCCCTCCGGGGCGGCGGGCTGCCCGTCCTGCCCCGTAGGTCAGACATACGCCTGTTGGCGGAAAACGGGTGGCGAAAGCCGGAAAGGCTGGCATGCACGCCGGGCGACCGTGCCCATGGAACCGGCCGTTGGTCCCGCGCGATGGCCCGCAGCACCTCGACGAAGAAGGCCGGCTCGGCCTCCGCGATCCGCTGCTGCAGCGTGTCGGCGGTATCGCCCGGCAGGACCGGCACCTGGTGCTGGGCGACGATCGCGCCATGGTCGTATTCGCCGTCGACCAGGTGGACCGTGATGCCGCTGACGATTTCCCCCGCGGCCAGAACGGCTTCGTGCACGCGGCGGCCGTACATGCCGCGGCCGCCGAACTTCGGGAGCAGGGCGGGATGGATGTTCAGGATCCGGCCTTGGTACCAGTCGAGCGTGACCGGCCCGACCTTGCGCAGATAGCCGGACAGCACCAGCCACTCGGCGCCGGCGTCCTGGAGGGCCCGGCAGAGGGCGAGATCGGCGGCCTGCTCGCTGCCCTCGGTTCCGGCGCTGATGTGCCGGCGGGGAATGCCGGCCGCGTCCGCGAACTGCAATGCCGGTGCATCTCGATTGTTGCTGACCACCAGGCGGGCCTCGGTGGGCAGAATGCCGGCGGCGATGGCCTGGACGATCGCCCGCATGCTCGTCCCGGCATGCGACGCCAGGAAGCCCAGCCTCAGTGGTCCGCTCACGACTCGTCCTCTTCCCGATGCGAATCCCTCCGCAAGGGTGGCGAAGTTCGGCGGCATCGCCTATGCCGTCGCTGGCGGATCGAGGGAAGGATGCTGCGATGATCGAGTTCGCGGTCGATGCGGTGCAGGTCGTGTTCAACCCGGCGGGCGGGCATCTGCACGATGTCGTGATGCGCTGGAACGGGCGGGAGATCCGGCCGCTGCACCGGGCGCCCTGGATCGACAGCGGCGAGGCGCTGCCGGGCGATATCCCGCTCGGCCTGCGCAACCTCGCCGGCGACTTCTTCTGCGCCCCCTTCGCCGACAGCGACCTGGACGGCGCGCCCGGCCATGGCTGGACCGCCAACGGCCACTGGGACCTCGACGGCATCGACCAGGATTCCGGCGGCGTCACCGCGCGCTTCACGCTGCAGGAAAAGGTCTTCGGCGCCACCGTGCGCAAGGCGGTGACGCTGCGCCAGGGCCAGCCGATCGTCTATCAGCGCCATGTCTTCGAGGGCGGCGCCGGGGCGTTGCCGATGGCGCATCACGCCATGATCCGGGCGCCCGGCGGGGCCGCCCTCAGCTTTTCGCCCAAGGCCTTCGGCACCACCCCGCCGACCCCGGTCGAGCCCGATGCCGCGCGGGGGCGCTCGGTGCTGGCTTATCCTCAGCGCATCGCCGGACTCGAGGCCGTGCGCCTGGCTGATGGCCGCACGGTCGATGCCTCGCGCTACCCCTTCACCGAGAGCCATGAGGACATCGTGCTGCTGGCCGAGGCGCCGGCCTCGCCGCTCGGCTGGTCGGCGGCGCTGGCGGCGCGCGAGGGCTTCGTGTTCTTCGGGCTGAAGGACCCGCGCCGGCTGCCCTTCACCATGCTGTGGATGAGCAATGGCGGTCGCGACTATCCGCCCTTCTCCGGCCGGCACCGGCATGTGCTGGGGATCGAGGAGGGCTGCATGTATCTGCATCTCGGCCACCGCGCCTCGGCCGGGCCGAACCCGCTGACCGCCGAGGGCTACCCGACCGCGATCGCGCTGGATCCGGCGGGCCGGATCGAGATCGCCTACGCCTTCGGGGCGGTGCCGGCCGAGCCGGGCTGGGACCGGGTCGAGGCGATCAGCCACGGCCCCGCCGGCCTCGACCTGTGTATCGCCGGCGGCGCGGCCGTGACGCTGCCCTTCGAGGCGGAGCGCATCGGGCTGTAGGAGTGGGTGTGCAGGTTAAAGATCCAGTAGATTTTTTGATGAATTTTCACCAATCTGCAAGAATATAAACCTGGAGGGGAATATGCCGATAACGCAAATAATTTCTGGAACCGACGCTAACGAATTCTTTCATGTACCCGGTGACGGTTTCGTTGCTCCCTCCGGCTACGTCAATCGCGCCGTTGCCACAGCGATGGACGATATGATTCTGGCCGGGGGCGGAAATGATATAGTCCATGGTGGGGGTGGTTCTGATTACGTGTGGGGTCAGGCCGGAAACGACAAGGTGTTCGGCGGGGCTGGCGATGATCAGATTGCGGGTTTCGCCGGCGCGGACGAGCTCTATGGCGGATCCGGTGATGACATATATTCCGTCGGTGATGATGATGATTACGTCCCTGGTGATATAGATTTGATCGTCGAAGGTGTAGGGCAGGGAATCGACCGCGTCTATGTATATGTCCCGAACTATACGCTCACAGCCAATGTCGAAAATGGATCGATGTCATTTCTTCATGGCACATTGAAAGGCAATGCCCTCGACAACGATCTCTCTGCAGGGGGTGGAAATCCCAGCAACAATCATCTCTTCGGTCTTGCCGGCGCCGACACGCTGAATGGCGGCTATGGCGATGACGTGTTGGACGGCGGGGCCGGAGCCGACCGCATGTTCGGCGCCCCCGGTTTCGACATCGCGGACTATTCGGCGTCATCAGCCGGGGTGACGGTCGACCTGACGGCCGGCACCGGCATGGGCGGCGACGCCCAAGGCGACACCTTGATCGACATTGAGAATGTCACCGGCAGCCAGGGCAAGGACATCCTGATTGGGACCGCCGGCACGAACGTCCTGGCTGGTTGGGGCGGCGACGACGTGCTCCGCGGTAAGGCGGGTGCCGACACGCTCGACGGCGGCGCCGGCAGCGACATCGCCAGCTATTACACCAGTGCGGCCGGGGTGACGGTCAACCTCGCAACTGGCACTGTCAGCGGCGGCGACGCCCAGGGCGACACCCTGATCGGCGTCGAGAGCCTTGGCGGCAGCAATCAGGGCAATGACAGCTTGGTCGGGAGCGCTGGCGCCAACACCCTGTCCGGCTGGGGCGGCGACGATGTGCTCCGCGGCGGGGCCGGGGCCGACCACCTGGACGGCGGCGCCGGCGCCGACACTGCCAGCTACTACACCGGCTCGGTCGGCGTGACGGTCAACCTCTCGACCGGCACCGGGTCGGGCGGCGACGCCCAGGGCGACATCCTCGTCGGCATCGAGAACGTGAACGGGTCGACCGGCGCCGATCAGATCACCGGCAACGCCCTGGCCAATGCGCTGAACGGCTGGGCCGGCCAGGACGTGCTGCGGGGCGGCGGCGGCGCCGACCGCTTCGTCTTCTCCGCGGCTTCTGATAGCAAGGTCGGCGCGGCCGACCGCATCACCGATCTCAGCCATGCCCAAGGCGACCGGGTCGACCTGTCGGCGATCGACGCCAACACCGGCGCCGCCGGCAACCAGGCCTTCACCTTCATCGGCAGCGGCGCCTTCACCCATCATGCCGGCCAACTGCGCGCCGTCATCACCAGCCCTGGTGTCACCACCATCGCCGGGGACATCAATGGCGACGGCGTCTCCGATTTCCACATCCAGCTCACCGGCGCCATCGGCTTCGTCGCCGCCGACTTCGTGCTGTAGCGCCCAACCGTCGAGGCCGGGCCAGGCCTTGTCTCAACTCGGTCTCGCTGCGCGATGTTCGACATCCTGTCAGACCCTGACCCGGCCTCAATTCGTTCCGCTCTGAGGCTCCCGGAATTCATCGGCTGGGTTCGCGCGGCGGACCCGGCGCGCGACCGGCCGATGCTGGATTCGCGTCCGCGATCCCAACTTTTCCGCTGCATGGAACCGCCCGCCGCCGCCCGCCTGCGATTCGCGCTTGAACCGCCGCCGGTCCTCGCCTTCGATGGGCCGCTGCAGCCGTATCCAGAGAGAAGGCCATGTCCGCGTCCGATCGCGCCGTCCTCGAGGCCCTGTTCCAGGCCGCGCTCAGCGCCGCCTATCCGGAGACGCGGATGCAGCATCTGCTGCCGGAGCCGCCACAGGGCCGCACCATCGTGCTCGGCGCCGGCAAGGGCGCGGCGCGGATGGCCCGGGCCTTCGAGACGCTGTGGCCGCATCCCTGCGAGGGGTTGGTCGTCACCCGCTACGGCCACGGCACGCCGACCGACCGGATCGAGGTGGTCGAGGCCGCGCATCCGGTGCCGGACGCCGCCGGCAGCGCCGCCGCCCGGCGCATCCTCGACCTCGCCCGCGCCGCCGGGCCCGAAGACCTGGTGGTGTGCCTGATCTCGGGCGGCGCCTCGGCCCTGCTGTCGCTGCCGGCCGAGGGGCTGACGCTGGCCGACAAGCAGGCGGTGAACAAGGCGCTGCTGCGTTCCGGCGCGCCGATCCAGGAGATGAACGCGGTGCGCAAGGCGATGTCCGCGATCAAGGGCGGACGCCTGGCCGCGGCCGCGGCGCCGGCGCGGGTGGTCACCTACCTGATCTC
Organism: Inquilinus sp. OTU3971; assembly: GCF_038440215.1. Taxonomy (NCBI): domain Bacteria; kingdom Pseudomonadati; phylum Pseudomonadota; class Alphaproteobacteria; order Rhodospirillales; family Rhodospirillaceae; genus Inquilinus; species Inquilinus sp. OTU3971. The sequence goes on from NZ_JASATH010000066.1 coordinate 19,994, forward strand.
CGACGTGCCGGGCGACGAGCCGGGCGTGATCGGCTCCGGCCCCACCGTCGCCGGCGGCGCCGATCCGGAGACCGCGCTGGCCATCCTGCGCCGCTACGAGATCGCGGTGCCGGAGGCGGTGGAGCGGGCGATCCGCGCCAACGCCGCGCCGGCCGCGCTGCCCGCTGCCGATCTGCACATGCTGGCGACGCCGCAGATGGCGCTGGAGGCGGCGGCGGCAAAGGCGCGGGAGCTGGGCCTGGCGCCGGTGATCCTGGGCGACGCGCTGGAGGGCGAGGCGCGCGAGGTCGGCCGCGTCCTGGCCGGCATCGCCGAGCAGGCGCTGCGGCATGGTCAGCCGGCGGCGCGGCCCTGCGTGCTCTTGTCCGGCGGCGAGACCACGGTGACCGTGAAGGGGCAGGGAAGGGGCGGCCGCAACGTCGAGTTCCTGCTGGCCCTGGCGATCCAACTGCAGGGCCGGCCCGGCATTTCCGCCATCGCTTGCGACACTGACGGCATCGACGGGTCGGAGGACAATGCCGGCGCCTGGGCCGATGCGGCGACGCTGGCCCAGGGCAAGGCGCAGGGGCTGGTGGCGACCGAGTTCCTGGCCGACAACGACGCCTACAGCTATTTCGCGGCGCTCGACCGGCTGGTGGTGACCGGGCCGACCCTGACCAACGTCAACGATTTCCGCGCCATCCTGGTGCGGTAGCGCCTGGATGCGGTGGCGTGCCGCGCGGCTGAAACGAAACTGCGATCGATTGCTGAGAACCGAGGCCGCGTGTACAAAACACATGGCTCGGGGGGGATGGTATTTACTTGTATTTTTATTTCGCTGACTGAAGAAGATTTGGAAAGCCGGGCCGTCTTCTTCGTTGCTTTCGAGAGGGATGGAAATCATGACGCGAGTCTCGGTCGGTACCGGCGACATACAAGGCGACAACAACTCCCAGTTCGGGGCGCTCTCTGGCGATGGCCGCTATGTCGTGTTCGAGAGCGTCGCGACCAATTTGGTCGGCGACGATGGCAACGCGAAGCGGGACATCTTCCTGCACGACACCCAGACCGGCACGACGACGCGGGTCTCGGTGGACACCGGCAATGGTGACGCCTCGAACAACTCGTCCGGGGCGGCGATCTCCGGCGACGGACGCTACGTCGTCTTCGGAAGCGTGGCCAACGACCTGATCGCCGGCGATACCAACGGCAGCCTCGATATCTTCGTGCGGGATGTCCAGACCGGCACCTCCACGCGCGTCTCGGTCGCCACCGGGGGAGGGGAGGCCAATTCGTCATCCCTGGAGGCCGATATCTCGGCCGATGGCCGCACCGTCGTGTTCAACAGCTTTGCAAGCAATCTCGTCACCGGCGACACCAACGGCGTCGAAGAGATCTTCACCCGCGACCTGCAGACGGGGACGACGACCCGCGTCTCGGTCGCCGACGACGAATCCCAGGCCAACGGCCGGTCGATCTACGGCGATATCTCCGGCGACGGCCAGCGCGCCAGCTTCGTCGGCTATGCCACCAATCTGGTTGCGGACGACACCAACGGGGTCGCCGACATCTTTGTCCGCGACGTCGCGGCCGGAACCACCGAACGCGTCTCGGTCGCCACCGACGGGACCCAGGCGAACGACGAATCATCCCTGTCCGTGATCTCCGGCAACGGCCGCTACGTCGTGTTCCAGAGCGACGCCACCAACCTGGTGGCGGGCGACACCAACGGAGCAGGCGACATCTTCCTGCGCGACCTGCAGACCGACACCACGGTCCGCGTCTCCGTTTCCAGCACCGGGGTGGAAGCCAACTCCAGATCGGCCAATGCCGACATCTCGGCCGATGGCCGCTACGTCGTGTTCATCAGCGCCGCGACGAACCTCGTGGCAGGCCCCGTCGCCGCTGGCTACAACGTCTACGTCCGCGACATGCTGACCGGCACGGTGACGTATCTCGCCGCGGCGCCCGACGGCTCGGCGGCGACCGCCGCAAGCTACTCGCCGAGGATCTCGGCCGACGGCAGCGCCGTCGTGTTCCATTCGGGCGCGACCAACCTGGACCTCGGCACCGACACGAATGGCCGTTTCGATGTGTTCCGGGTCTCGCTCCGCGCCACGGCCGGGGCCGACCACATGATCGGCTCCGATGCCGGCGAGACCACGGACGGGCTTGCGGGCGACGACATCCTCACCGGGGGCTTGGGCGACGACACGCTGATCGGCGGCGCCGGGGCGGACCGGCTGTTCGGCGGCGACGGGTCTGACACGGCGGATTATTCGGGCTCGGCCGCGGCGGTGACGGTGAGCCTGAAATCCGGCAACGCCACCGGCGGCGACGCCCAGGGCGACACGCTGACCTCGATCGAGAACATGACCGGCTCGGCCCTGGCGGACGGGCTGTACGGCGACAGCGCCGCCAATCGGCTGACAGGCGGGGCGGGCAACGACGCGCTCTGGGGCGGAGCCGGGGCCGATATCCTGGACGGCGGCGCCGGTTCGGACCACGCCAGCTACCAGCTCTCGGCCGCGGCGGTGACGGTCGACCTGCTGGCCGGCACCGGTTCGGGCGGCGACGCCCAGGGCGACACGCTGACCGGCATCGAGACCCTGTACGGGTCGATCTTCGACGACCTGCTGACCGGCAACAACGTCGGGAATACCCTCCGCGGCGATCTTGGCAATGACACGCTCGTCGGCAATGGCGGCGCAGACACCCTGGTCGGGGAGGGTGGCAACGACACCCTCGACGGCGGCGACGGCAACGACCGGCTGATCGGGCTCGATGGGGTCGATATCATCCATGGCGGCAACGACAATGATTCCGCCGATGCCGGCGACGGGAACGATGTCGTCTTCGGCGATGCCGGCATTGACAGCCTCGGCGGCAACACCGGCGACGACCAGCTCGACGGCGGCGACGGCAACGATTTCCTGGAAGGGGGGGCCGGGGCCGACGTGCTGATCGGCGGTGCCGGCATCGACGCGGCCACCTATACCGGCTCCGGCGCCGGGGTGACGGTGAACCTGGCCCTGGGCACGGCCTCGGGCGGCGACGCCCAGGGCGACACGTTCAACGGCATCGAGCAGGTGATCGGCTCGGCCTACGCCGACAAGCTAACCGGGGACGCCGGCGCCAACAGCCTGTGGGGGCAGGACGGCAACGATATCCTCGTCGGCGGTGCCGGCGCCGACGCGCTGAATGGTGGCAACGGCATCGACACGGTCAGCTACGTGGCCTCCGCGGCCGGGGTGACGGTGAACCTGGCCACCGGCGCGGTCTCGGGCGGCGACGCCGCGGGCGACACGTTCAACAGCATCGAACAGGTGCTGGGCTCGAACCAGGGGGACCGGCTGACCGGCGACGCCGCGGCCAACACCCTGTGGGGCGGCAATGGCGACGACGTGATCACCGGCGGCCTGGGTGCCGATTTCCTGAAGGGCGGCGCCGGCAACGACAGCTTCGTCTATACCAGCGTGGCCGACAGCACCGTGGCGGCCGCGGGCAAGGACACCGTCGCCGACTTCACGACCGACGACAAGATCGACCTGTCGGCGATCGACGCGGACGGCGCCACCGCCAATGGCGACACCGCCTTCAGCTTCGGCCCTGGCGGCTTCACCGGCGTCGCAGGCGAACTGCGGGTGGTGGATTTCGGCGATGGCCGCCAGGGCGTCTATCTCGACGTCAACGGCGACAAGAGTCCGGATTCGATCATCGTGGTCTATGCCGACCACGCCCTGACCGCGGCGGACATGGTGCTCTGATCGAAGGTCATGCGGGAGGCGCCGCCGGGCTGCGCCTCCCGCGTCTCGGACGCCGAATTCCTCGTCGAGGAGGGCTCGTCGGCCCCGTTCCGGCGGGTTTGAGACAAGTGTGCCGCGATTGCCGGAGGCGGTGGGGGCGTGTAGAACGCTGAGGCCCGGCGTGTGAACCCACGTCCATTACTCGTATGACTGTTGTTCGTATAACTCTGTTTTGCTTCTGATTTTCCCGGTGGCGTTTTTCCCGGCCAAGGGCCGCCATCGTCAGCAGAATCGATGGGGAGGCTTTTCGCATGACCGTCAATGCCAGCTCGCTCACCCGGATTTCAGTCGACAGCGGCGGCACCAGCGCCAACAACGTCGCCACCGGCGGCGCGATGTCGGCCGATGGCCGCTATGTGATCTTCCAGAGCACCGCGACCAACCTGGTCGGCGGCGACGTCAATGGCTTCTTCGACGTCTTCCTGCGCGACACGCAGACCGGCACCACCACGCTGCTCTCGACCGCGACCGGCGGCACGCAGGGCAACAACGTCTCCAGCGTTGCCGCGATCACCGATGACGCCCGCTACGTGTTCTTCAACAGCACCGCGACCAACCTGATCGGCGGCGACGGCAACGCCGCCCTCGACATCTTCATGCGGGACACGCTGACCGGCATCACCACCCGGGTCTCGACCACCTCCGTCGGCGGCGAGGCGAACGGCGCGTCGCAGAATGTCGATGTCACCGGCAACGGCGCCTTCATCGGCTTCCAGAGCACCGCCAACAACCTGGTCGGCGGCGACAGCAACGGCTTCAGCGACGTCTTCGTCAAGAACCTGTCGACCGGCGCGGTCACCCGCGTCTCGGTGGCGGATGACGAGACGCAGGCGAACGGCAACTCTCTGGTCGCCCGCCTGTCCGACGACGGCAACCGCGTCTCCTTCGTCAGCACCGCCAGCAACCTGGTCGCGACCGACACCAACGGCGCCATCACCGACATCTTCGTCCGCGACATCGCCGCCGGCACCACCACCCTGGTCTCGGCCTCCACCGGCGGCGGGTCGGGTGACGCTGCGTCCTCCGGGGCCTCGATCTCCGGCAATGGCCGCTATGTCGTGTTCCAGAGCGACGCGACCAACCTGGTCGTCGGCGACACCAACGGCGCCACCGACATCTTCGTCCGCGACCTGCAGACCAACACCACCACCCGGGTCTCCACCGCCGGCGACGGCAGCCAGAGCAACGACCTCTCGGGCCAGGCGGTGATCTCGGCCGACGGGCGCTACGTCGTCTTCTTCAGCCTCGCCAGCAACCTGGTGCAGAGCGACACCAACGACCTCCGCGACATCTTCCTGAAGGACACGGTGACCGGGAATGTGACGCGCCTGTCCGTCGCCATGGACGGGACGGAGCTGAACGACCTGTCGAACACGCCGTCGATCTCGGCCGACGGGCACTACGTCACCTTTCAGACGCAGGCGACCGACACCGGCGTGGGCGCCGAAGGCAACGGCACCGGCTTCGACGTGTTCCGGGTCTCGCTGGTGGCCGGAGCCGGGGCCGACCGCATGATCGGCTCCGACGGCAACGACACCATCGACGGGCTGGTCGGCGACGACATCCTCCTCGGCGGCTTCGGCAACGACGGGCTCACCGGGGGCGCCGGGGCGGACCAGATCTCCGGCGCCGCCGGCACCGACACCGCCGACTACGCCGCCTCGGCCGCCGGGGTGACGGTCGACCTGGTGGCGGGAAATGGCGTCGGCGGCGACGCCCAGGGCGACACGCTGACAGGCATCGAGAACGTGATCGGCTCGGCCCAGGCCGACCATCTCTACGGCGACGGTGCCGCCAATGCGCTGACCGGCGGCGATGGCGACGACACGCTCCGCGGCGGGGCGGGGACCGATGTCCTCAACGGCGGCAACGGCTCGGACTTCGCCAATTACCAGGGCTCGGCCGTGGGGGTTTCGGTCAACCTGCTGACCGGTATCGTCTCCGGCGGCGACGCTCAAGGCGACACGCTGACCAGCATCGAGAACGTGTACGGGTCGAGCCAGGACGATCAGCTGACCGGCAACAACGCGCGCAACATCATCGGCGGCGAGCTCGGCAACGACACCATCGTCGGCAATGGCGGCGACGACGCGCTCGCCGGCGAGGCCGGCAACGACAACCTCGATGGCGGCGATGGAGCCGACCGCCTGGTCGGCGGTGCCGGGGTCGACACTATCCATGGCGGCAACAACGATGATTCCATCGATGCCGGCAGCGAAAACGACCAGGTCTTCGGCGATGCCGGGAACGACGTGCTCTTGGGCGGCGCCGGCAACGACAGCCTCGACGGTGGCGACGGCAACGACCTCCTCGAAGGCGCGGCCGGGGGCGATACGCTGATCGGTGGGTCCGGCATCGACACGGCCAGCTACGCTAGCTCCGCCGCCGGGGTGACGGTCAACCTGGCGACCGGCGCGGCCTCAGGCGGCGACGCCGCGGGCGACACGTTCAGCAGCATCGAGCAGGTGCTGGGTTCTGGCTTCGTCGACACGCTGACCGGGGGTGCCAATGCCAACACGCTGTGGGGCATGGCCGGCAACGACGTGCTCATCGGGGGTGGCGGCGGCGACGTGCTCAAAGGCGGCGCCGGCGACGACAGCTTCGTCTACACCGCCCTGTCCGACAGCGCGGCCTCGGGTTTCGGCAAGGACACCATCACCGACTTCACGACCGGCGACAGGATCGACCTGGCGGCGATCGACGCCGACGGCAATGGCGGGAATGGCGACACCGCCTTCACCTTCGGCACGGGCGCCTACAACGGCACGGCCGGCGAGCTGCGGGTGGTGGTGGCTGGGGGGATCCAGGTGGTCTATGTCGACGCGACCGGCGACAAGCTGCCGGACTTCGCCATCAACGTCTATTCCGACCACCCCCTCACCGCGTCGGATTTCGTGCTTTGAGCCTTGCCGGAGGCGCCGCCGGCTGAGCGGCTCCTCTCTCCCCATCCTGCGCGAAGCTGGAGGCGTGTCCGAAGCGAAACGGGCACGCCCGTGCGACCGAACAGTATCCGGGCAATCATGGGAAAGGGGAGATTCGCCATGACCACGACCTTCACCGCGATCCTCAACTCCAGCCAGGAGATCGGGACCGGCAGCACCGAGACCGCCACAGGCCTCGCGACGGTCAGCCTGAACACCGCCGGCACGGCCATGACCTATTCGGTCACGATCACCGCCGGCATCGATTTCGGCGAGCTGATCGACGGCACGCCGCGGACCGCGGATCCGCTCGACGACGCCGTCCTGATGCACATCCATGCCGCGGCGCGCGGGGCCAATGGCGGGATCGTGTTCGACATCCTGCCGACGGCCATGACCGACGATGCCGACGACCTGACCATCGTCGAGAATGGCGACGGTTCGGTCACCATCAGCGGCGTCTGGGAAACCACCGACAGCGACCCGCTGTCCGCCGGCGTCATCGCCGGGCTGCAGGGCGGGACCGGGCCGAACGACGTCTCCTTCTACTTCAACATCCACACCGCCCAGTTCGGCGGCGGCGCGATCCGCGGCCAGCTGGTCACCCGCGCCAGCGAGAATGCCGACACCTTCAACGGCACCGCCGCCGCCGACGTCATCGATGCCTTCGGCGGCGACGACAAGCTGCGCGGGGCCGGCGGCGCCGACAGCCTGACCGGGGGCGCCGGCAACGATATCCTGGTCGGTGGGACCGGCGGCGACACACTCGCCGGCGGCGCCGGCACCGACACGGCGTACTACATCGGCAGCGCGGCCGGGGTGACGGTCAATCTCGGCGCCGGGACGGCCTCGGGCGGCGATGCGGCCGGCGACATCCTGACCGGCGTCGAGCAGCTCTTCGGCTCGAGCCTCGCCGACCAGTTGACCGGCAATGCCGGCGTCAACGGGCTGTGGGGCGACGGCGGCAACGACGTGCTCACCGGGGGCGTGGGCGCCGACGCGCTGAAGGGCGGCGCCGGTGCCGACACCTTCGCCTATACCAGCACGGCCGACAGCACGGCGGCGGCCGCGGGGCGGGACACGATCAACGACTTCACGACCGGCGACAAGATCGACCTGTCGGCGATCGACGCCAACGGTGCCGGACCGGGCAGCACCGCCTTCGTCTTCGGCACCGGCAACTTCACCGGCACGGCCGGGGAATTGCGGGTGGTGGCCATCCCCAGCGGCTACCAGGCGGTCTATGGCGACACCAACGGCGACAAGGTCACCGACTTTGCCATCGTCGTCCTGTCCGACCACACGCTGGCGGCGGGCGACTTCGTGCTGTAGCCCTTCGGCGGCCTCGCCGGCGAGGCGGGGCCGCCTCAGCCGCAGACGCTGCCGGGCCCGGTGTCGTCGGGCTTCCCGTCCCCGCCCGAGGTGGTGGCGGAGACGATCGGCCGGGCGGCGGCGGCCCCGCACCCGCTACGCGGCGGCGGGGCAGGAGGCGCTGGAGGCCGACCTCATGGCCCTGATGAGCCATTCAACCGGAGCGGCGACGGCGCGTGGTGGTGCCCAGCAAGTATTTCGAGGTCGTCGTCACCAAGGCCTGAGGTCAGCGCTGGGGCGCATCCCCCAGGAACTCGGCGATGGCGAGGCCCAGTTCCGGCTTCGCCACGGCGCTCATATGGTTGCCGGGGATCTCGGCGTGACGGCCCTGCGGCAGGGCGGCGGCGAGATCCCCGGCCGAGCCGTTGTCGTCATCCTCGGCGCCCGCCGCCACCAGGGTCGGCACCGCGATTTTCGCCAGCGCCTCGCGCGGCGTGTCGACCGAGGTGCCGAGGACCTGCAGCAGCGCCTCCGGGTCGCCGCCGACGGTCTTCAGGAAGGCTTCGGCCATCCATTCCGGCGTGCCGCGCTGGAAGCTGCCGAGATGGGTCAGAATGTGGCGGAAATAGGCGTTGCGGCCGCCGGCGCTGACGATGCCGTCGAGGCCCATCCCGGCCACGATGGCGCGTCCCGGCGCGGCGCCGCGCAGCAGCATCCGCACCACGGTCCGCCCGCCCAGCGAATAGCCGCCGAGGTCGTAATCGGCGAGGCCGAGCTGCTCGACCAGCGCCAGCCCGTCATCGGCCAGGATATCGGGCGGATAGGCGGCAGGGTCGTGCGGCCTGGCGCTGTCGCCATGGCCGCGCAGGTCCGGCATGACGACCCGGTAGCCTCGCGCCGCGATCGCCTCGGCATGGCCGTAGCGCAGCCAGTTGACCGTGGCGGTCGAGAAGAAGCCGTGGATCAGCACCAGCGGCCGGCCCGCTCCGAGCTCGCGATAGGCAAGCTCGACGCCATCGCGGCCCTGGAAGCGGCGGACGGGAAGGTCGGTCATGATGTCAGCGCTCGCGCCGGTAGGAGAAGGCGTCGGCTATGCGTGTCATCCCCGCCCGCTCGTAGAAGCCGACCGCCTCCGGCACCGAGGCCAGGTACAGGCTGACCCGCGGCCCGAGCTGCCGGCGGGCTTCGTCCAGCAGCGCCCTGCCGACGCCGAGGCCCTGGGCCGTGGGGGTGACGGCGAGGTCGGAGAGATAGCAGCACCAGACCGAATCGGTGACCGCGCGCCCGACCCCGACCAGCGGCCGGCCGGGCCGGTCCAGCCGGGCGGTCACGATCAGGTCGGCGCCGGCGATCATCGCCTGCAGCCGCGGTTCGTCGTCGACCGGGCGGATGCGGCCGAGGCCGGATTCGACCAGCACGCGCCGGAACTCGGCGACGTCCAGGTCCTGCTCGCGGCCGTAGAGGATGCGGGGCGTCTCGCTCATGGCCGGGAGACTGCACCATCCTTGCAGGACTCCGGAAGCGGTTTCGGGAGCCGGCGTGGCGCCTCGGCTGTTGATCAAAGGCAACCGGTCGGAGAGAGCCGGCATGAACTTCGCCATCCATCCGCTGACGCCGGCGCTGTGGCCGGCGCTGGAGGACCTGTTCGGGCCGGCCGGCGCGGTCAATGGCTGCTGGTGCATGCATGGCCGCATCGGCGCCGCCTATCGCCGCCGGCCGCGGGCGCGGAACAAGGCGGATTTCCGCGCCGTGGTGCAGCAGGGGCCGCCGCCTGGGCTGCTCGCCTTCGCCGCGGATGACATTGCGGTCGGCTGGTGCCAGTTGACCCCGCGCGCGGCGCTGCCGGAGCTGGACCGCAACTGGCGCCTCAGGGCCGTCGACGACGTGCCGGTCTGGGCGCTGTCCTGCCTCTATATCCGCAAGGGCTGGCGCCGTCGCGGCGTCAGCGCCGCCTTGATCGAAGGGGCGTTGCGGGCGGCGAAAAAGGCCGGGGCGCCGGCGCTGGAGGCCTATCCTTTCGACGCCGCGGTGTCGCCCAGCGCCTCGGGCTCCGGCTACGCCTCGACCTTTGCCCGCCTCGGCTTCCGCACCGTCGCCCGCCGCATCCCGGCCCGCCCGATCATGCGGCACGACCTGGCCGGGATCGCGGGCTGAGGCCTCAGGCGAAGGTCTGGGCGTCGACCTTGGCTTCGGCCGGCCCACAGCACGACTCCGCCCGCTTCGGCGGCTGGTAGGTCGCGGCCGGGTCCAGGGCCGGGCCGCTGTCGTAGCGGTCGTGGTGGCGCACCCAGGACATGGTGAAGGCCAGCCCATCCTCGTCGCGGCCCTTCGGCACCAGGTCGAGGTAATTGTAGGCGGTCAGCTGCAGGTCGCCGCCGCGGCCGTAGGAGGAATAGGTGTGGTACACGGCACCGGCATCGTCCCTGGCGAAGACGCTGGTGCCGGGCAGCTCCTCGGCGGGGAAGGGCAGCTCGCCATAATTGTAGGGGGTGGTGCCGCCGGCGGTCTGCTGCGGCGTGAACGAGACGCCGAAATCGTAGTTGAAGTCACTGCCATGCGACGACACCCATGTGAAGCGCCAGCCCATGCGCTGTTGGAACCGCCGGATCTCGGCCAGCGGTGCGCGCGACACCGCCGCGAAGGTCACGTCGCGGGCGGCCAGATGCACCAGCGTGCCGTCGATGGTGTCGGCCAGGAACGAACAGCTTGGGCAGCCATGCTCCCATCCCGGCGCCAGCATGAAATGGTAGATGATCAGCTGGCTGCGCCCGGCGAACAGCTCGGCCAGAGTCTCGCGGCCCTGCGGCCCGTGGAAGACATAGGGCTTGTCGATCCGGACCCAGGGCAGGGCGCGGCGCTTGCGGCTGATCTCGTCGCGGGCGCGGGTCAGGGCCTTCTCCTCCGCCAGCAGCGCCTTGCGCGCGGCCAGCCAGTCCTCGCGGGATGCGATCCGGGTCGGTTCCATGGGGGCCTCCAGGGGTTCGGGTGGTCGGGCCTCTCGAGATGGTCGAGCGGGTCGGCCTGATCTCGACGGCGGTCGTCGCGATTTTTCGGCAGCCGGCCTCGCCGACGGTGCTCAGGCCTAAACTTAACCAATAAGTTAACTTTAGAGATAGCAGGCCTTTGCGTCAAGCCTGGTTGGCGGCCCGCCCGGAATTCCCCTTGTCCGGTGGGGTGCCGCACGGCAGCATGCCGGCCTGATCAAAAGCGGGGGTAAGCGGGTGAGCAACTCAGTCATAGGCCGCGTGGTCCGGCGCGCCGAAAGCATCATCACGTCGGCGCGGCTGTCGTCGCTGACCCGGGAGGTGGTGAAGGAGAAGCTGACCTATCTCACGGCGCAGAAGCTGGCGCGGCTGGAGTCGTCGGCCTCCGCCGTGGTCGAAAAGAAGATCCCCGGCGACATCCTCGAATTCGGCGTCGCCCTCGGTGGCAGCGCGATCCTCCTTGCCGATTTCGCCAAGAAGGGCGGCCGGCACTTTCACGGCTTCGACGTGTTCGGCATGATCCCGCCGCCAACCTCCGACAAGGACGAGTCCGACGCCAAGTCCCGCTACGAGACGATCGTCTCCGGCAAGTCGGTCGGCATCGACGGGGATGACTATTACGGCTACCGGAAGGATCTCTTCGGCGATGTCTGCAAGGCCATGGCCGCCCACGGTCTTCCCGTCGATGGGAAGACCGTGACCCTGCACCAGGGGCTGTTCGAGGACACGCTGCCCCACGCGCAGATCCAGCGGGTCGCCCTGGCCCATGTCGATTGCGACTGGTACGACCCTGTGAAGCTGTGCCTCGACTATCTCGGGGCGCGGCTGTCGCCGGGCGGCATGGTCATCATCGACGACTATCACGATTATGCGGGCTGCCGCACGGCCACGGACGAGTTCCTGCGCAGCCGCCCCGACTTCGTGCTGGAGGACGGCCGCAACGCGATCCTGCGCCGGCGCGCCTGACGCCGATCACAGCGTGCCGGGGAAGGCGCCGCCGTCGATCAGGATGTTCTGGCCGGTGATGTAGCCGGCATGGACGCTGCACAGGAAGGCGCAGGTCGCGCCGAACTCGTCCGGCTGGCCGAAGCGGCCGGCCGGGATCGCGGCGCGGCGCCGGTCGGCCACCGCCTCGGCGTCCTGGCCTGAGCGCTGGGCCGCCGCATTGATGCCGCCGCGCAACCGGTCGGTGTCGAAGGCACCAGGCAAGAGGCCGTTGATGGTGACGCCCTTGCCGGCCATCTGCCGGGCGACCCCGGCAATGAAGCCGGTCAGGCCGGAGCGGGCGCCGTTCGACAGGCCCAGCTCCGCGATCGGCGCCTTCACCGCGCTCGAGGTGATGTTGACGATGCGGCCGAAGCCGCGCGCCGCCATGCCGTCGACCACCGCCCTGGTCAGGAAGATCGGGGTCAGCATGTTGGCGTCGACCGCCTTGATCCAGGCGTCGCGGTCCCAGTCGCGGAAGTCGCCGGGCGGCGGGCCGCCGGCATTGTTGACCAGGATGTCCGGCTCGGGACAGGCGGCCAGCGCGGCCTCACGGCCGGCCTCGGTGGTGATGTCGCCGGCAATCGCCGTCACCGTGGCGCCGGTGGTGCGGCGGATCTCCTCGGCCGTCGCCTCCAGCGCCTCGGCGCCGCGGGCGGTGATGGTCAGTTCCACACCCTCGCGCGCCAGCGCCAGGGCGCAGCCCTTGCCGAGGCCCTTGCTCGCGGCGCACACCAGGGCCTTGCGGCCCGCCAGTCCCAGATCCATGGTCCGTCTCCTCCCGCCCCTGTGGCGGGTCGTGCTTCGTGCGGAGCGGGCAGGGTGCGACGTCCGGCGGCGGATGTCACCCCATGGATGCAGGCGTCGCTCAGGGAGTCAGCAGGCCGAGGGCGATGGCGGTGGCCACTGCTTCGGAGCGGCTGGAGGCCTGCAGCTTGCGCATCGCCGAGGCGATGTATTCGTTGACGGTGTGGACCGACAGCGCCAGCTGGCGGGCGATGCTCTTGCTCGACGCGCCCCGGGCGATCCACGCCAGGCAGTCGCGCTCGCGCCCGCTGAGATCGAGGCCGGCCTGCGGCAGCTGGATGGCCTTGCGCCGGTCCGCGGCGGCCGCGATGCGTCCCTCGATCTGCACGGCGCGGTCGAGATGCGGGACGACGGCCCGCAGCATCCGCAGCTCCTCGCTCGCATAGGTCGGACGCCGGCGGGAACGATAGATCGCCAGGCAGACCGGCTGTGCCGTGACGTCCACCGTGTACCAGGACAGGCAGAACCAGAGGTGATTCTGGCGGTAGAGGTCGTTGTAGATCTCGGTCCGCTCCAGCGCCGGCTCCGGCACCAGGGCGCAATCGTCGACGGCGGTGCCCGGCGGCAGCTCGAACAGCTTCGGCCAGACCGGGTCGATGGTGTGGTAGTAGGCGTCGTAGGCTTGGTGGGCGGCGAGGTCCAGATTGACCGTGATCGCCGTCTCCGCCGGCCGCGCCAGCCAGCGCAGCACGGCGGAGGTGCCGCCGACGGCCTGCGTCATCGCCGCAACCAGGCTGGTCCAGTCCTCGTCCCCGACCGCGGCATCATAGGCCCGCCCGATCAGGTCGCTGAGGGTGCGTTCATCCGACATGGTGGGTGAGAATGCTGTCCTGGTCCGACTCTGGGAATAGAGTCATTCCAGAAACGAAACAAGCCGCGAAATGTTCCGGCAGCCCCGCGAGCCCGGCCTACCAGCGGAACGAGGGCAGCAGGATGTCCGGGGCGCAGCCGACGATGGCGAATTCCCGCGCCATCTCGTCCTCTTCCATCCCGGCATGGATGCCGGTGCGCACCAGCGCGGCAGCGGCGCCGAAGCCGCGGGCGCCGGCGACATCGTGCTCGACGCTGTCGCCGACACAGACCACGTCGCCGGGCCGCTCCACCCCTGTGGTCGCGGCGGCGTGGCGATACATCAGCGGATGCGGCTTGCCGACCCAGGTGACGCTGCCGCCGAGCGCCTCGTACATCTCGGCGATGCGGCCGGCGCCAAAGGCGGGGCCTAGCGGGGTCAGCATGATCTTGTCCGGGTTGGTGCACAGCGCCGGCACGCCGCGCGCCGCAGCTGGAGCAAGGAGCGCGCTGTAGCGCTCCAGGGGAACAAGGTGCCCCTGGCTGCCGGCGATCAGCACCAGGTCGGCGGCGTCGCCGGTCTCGGCCTCGGCGAAGCCCAGCGTCTCGGCGAAGCCACGGTCCTCGCCGCTGGAGATCACGAGGCAGCGGGCGCCGCTGCCGGGCGAGACCGGTAGGGCGCCGCTCTGCAGCAGCGCCAGCGCCACGTCGCCGGAAGTGACGAAATGGTCGTAGCTGTCGCGGGCGAAGCCCAGCGTCTCCATCCGCCGCGCGTTGTAGGCGGCGGAGCGGCCGGAGTTGGACAAGAGCACGATGTGCCGGCCGGCATCCTTCAGCCGGCGCAGCGCCTCGATCGCGCCGGGATAGGGGTGGCGGCCATCATGCAGCACGCCATACTGGTCGACGAAGAAGGTGCCGAAGCGGTCGACGAGGCCGCCGATCCCGTCCACCTGCTCGATCTCCGGCATCAATGTCCTCCAAGTCCCGCCAGGGCCAGCCGGGCTGTACCCTCTGCCGCGTCCTCCGACAAGGCCGGCAGGAAGGGCACGCCCAGCTGCCGGCGGCGGATCTCGGTCCAGCCGGCATTGGCGGCGCCGCCGCCGACGCTGCGCAGCGAGGTCACGACCGGCGCGCCGAGATCGGCCAGCAGGCGATACGCCCGGCCTTCGATCCCGGCGATGCCCTCCAGCACGGCCTGGAAGAACACTGCCTCGTCCTCCGGCCGCGGCTCCAGCACTGGCGCCAGCGTAGGATCGGCCACGGGGAAGCGTTCGCCCGGGCGGGGCAGGGGATAGTAGGATAGGCCGGTCGGGCGGTCCGGCTGCAGCGAAGCGGTCAGCGCCGGCAGCCGGTCGCGGCCGAACAGCTGGGCGATCACCGCCCCGCCGCTGTTGGAGGCGCCGCCGACCAGCCAGCGGTCGCCCATGCGGTGGCTGTAGACGCCGTGCTGCGGAGAATCGACCGGTCGATCGGACAATAATTTGATCACCAGCGTCGACCCCAGCGCGGTGACCGCGTCGCCCACCGCATCCGCCCCGGTGGCGAGGAAGGAGGCGCAACCGTCGGTGGTGCCGGCGACCACCAGCGTGCCGGCCGGCAGGCCGAGGGCGACGGCCGCCGCATCCACCTTGCCTGTCGGCGTGCCTGGCGCCACCGCTTGCGGCAGGGCGGCGGGGTCGACGCCGAGGCCGAAGACCCAGTCCGGCCAGCGCCGCGCCACCGGGTCGTAGCCGGTTTTCAGGGCGTTGTTCTCGTCGGTGACGTCGAAGCGGCCGGACAGGCGGCCGGCGATCCAGTCGGCCTGGTGCAGCACCCGCACCGCGCCCGGTCGGCACAGCAGGACCAGGGCGCGGGCGAGGGCGGAGCTGCGGCCGCGGGCGGCGCTGCCGGCCGGCGCCACGGTGTCGACCCGTGCGACCGCCGCCTCGTCCGGGCAGGGATCGTTGTACATCAGCGCCGTGCCGACCGGCCGCCCGGCCGCGTCGGTCACAAGCACGGTGCCGGAGGTGCCGTCGACCGAGACGGCGCCGACCCCGGACAGGTCGGCCTCCGCTGCCAGCCGGCGCAGCGCTGCGACGGTGGCCAGCCACCACATCTCCGGGTCGCGCGGATCCAGCCCCGGGCTGTCGGTCGCCATGGTGCCGCGACCGACCGCGCGGCCGGCGGAATCCACCGCCACCGCCCGCACGCCGGAGGTGCCGACATCGATGCCGATCGCGCGCGCCGTCATGGTCACCCCTCCCGCCGGCTCAGCGACTGCCGGTACTGCTCCGCATCCCACTGGGTCAACTCGTCGATCTGCGGCTGGGTGAAGGCCCGGACCGTGGTGCCGGCCGGCACCCGCCCGGCGACGTCGGCCAGGCAGCGCGCCATCTCGTCCGCGCCGCGCAGCACGCCTTCGTGCAGCACCACGCCGCGTCCCGGCACACCGACGATCGCCGGCGCGCGCGGCCCTTC
Organism: Inquilinus sp. OTU3971; assembly: GCF_038440215.1. Classification (NCBI taxonomy): domain Bacteria; kingdom Pseudomonadati; phylum Pseudomonadota; class Alphaproteobacteria; order Rhodospirillales; family Rhodospirillaceae; genus Inquilinus; species Inquilinus sp. OTU3971. The sequence goes on from NZ_JASATH010000066.1 coordinate 36,032, forward strand.
GCCCAGCGCCGCCAACTCCGCCGGCGTGCGGGCCGTGGCGAGGGCGGCGCCGAGGAAGATCACATGGTCCGGATAGAAGGCGCCGGCGGTGGCCAGCGCCAGGCTGCTCGGGTCGGTCGCCGCGTCATGCGCCACCGGGTCCTGCGGCAGCCGGTAGGGCGTGCCGCGGACGAACTCGGCCAGCGCCTCCGGCTGCGCCGCGGGGGAGGGACGGCGGGGCAAGGCGAGGGCGGCGCAGACCCGGTCCAGCAGTTCTCCCGCTGCGGCGACGCCGTCCGCCGCCACCACCAGCCCGTGATTGCCCAGCACCACGACATTGGTCCCGGGCCGCAGCCGCGCCGCGATCGCCTGCGACAGGGTCAGGCCCGGCTTGCAGTAGGGCACGAAGGCCCAATCGATGCCGGGCAGCCCATCCAGCCGCTCGGCCAGCAGCGCCTCGGCATCGCTGCGGATCGCCAGCGCGATGGTCGAGACGCAATGCACATGCAGCACCACGGTGAAGGGCAGCACGGCATGAACGGTGGTTTCGATCGACGGCCGCAGCCCGCGCGGATTGTGCTCCGCCACCACGAAGTCGCGGGCGGTCTCGGCGGCGGTGTCGCCATCGCGCATCGCCCGCAGCAGCGGGTCGAGCCGCACCGGCACCAGGATCTCCTCGTCCTCGGCCCGGGCCAGCCAGGTGCCGGAGGCCTTGATCCACATCGTGCCATTGCGCTTCAGCGAGGTGTTGCCGCCCGCCGCCTGCACCCGCTCCGGGTCGCGGCCGAGCCGGGCGGAGAGCGCGCGCAGGGCGCCGAGGTCGGGATCGTTCGACGGGTCGAGGGTCATGGGCGGGGGCCTCGGCGAGAGATCGGCCCGGCCTGTCTCCGGCTCAGACCAAAATCAGTCCCCCCGCCCCCGGGGGGGGGGGGGGGGGGGGGGGGGGGGGGGGGGGGGGGGGGGGGGGGGG
>NZ_JASATH010000067.1:0-36388 GCF_038440215.1 Inquilinus sp. OTU3971
CCCCCCCCCCCCCCCCCCCCCCCCCCCCCCCCCCCCCCCCCCCCACGTCCAGGGACGCGTGGCTGCACCAGCAGCGAATCACTTGGCCAGCGCGGCCACCTCCGTCGCGCTCAACGCGCCTGCATGGACCCGCAAGCCCTGGACGCGGCCATCGAAGGACGGATGCTGCCAGTTGCGTCCCAGGAAGGCCACCTGATCGCCGACCTGGCGCGGCGACAGGACGATGTCGTCGGCATTAGCCACTTCCCTGCCGTCGAGATACAGCCGCCCGATGGTGCCCTTGAGCGTGACCGCGACATGGACCCACCGGCGTGCTGGCATGTCGCCGGGGGCTTGCACGATCTGGGCATCGTTGTGGCTGGCACCGAAGATCACGAAACGCATGCCGCCGCCGGTCTTGGGCACGATCGACATGCTGGAGAAGCCGTCCTGCCCGACGAAGAACAGCGCAGTGTCCCAGTGCAGCGAATTCGCATAAGCCCACAGGCAGACGGTGAAGTCATCCAGGCCGCTGAAGATGCCAGCCGGCAGTTGCAGACCCGCCTTCTTGCCATCGAACACGACGGCCTTGTCCTTGAGGCGGCCTTCGCCCCACGTCGCGCCGTCCAGCAGTTGGCCGTCGGCGAGCGTCCAGCCACCGGCGGGCGTCAGCAGTATGCCCATCGTGCCCGTGCCGTTCTGACCATTGAGCGGCATCAACAGTCGCGCCTCGCCCGGCACCGCGACCCGCACGACATTCGAGCCGGCACTGGCACCGCCGCCGCCCAACGCGGTGACCTGGTAGTACCAGACACCCGCGGGCGGCACATCGGTGTGCGTCAGCAGTTGGCTGGCCGGCACGGTCGTCAGCTGCATGAAGGGGCCATTGGCCTTGGCGCTGCGTTTGACCGCATAGGAGAGGGCGCCAACGCTGCCCCACCAGGAGAGCACCGGACGGCCATTGCGCACGGGTGCCGTGAGCCCGGACGGCGGCTTCATCGGGCCGGCATAGGGCGCGCGGCGCTGCGTCAATGTCGGAAACACCATGTCATCGCCATTGCCGGACCAATAGTTCGGCTCGACTTGCTTCACGATGCGCGCGACGTTGGGCGCGGCCAGCCCCATGCGGTTGACGTAATGGTTGTAGATCGGTTCCCAGGCATTGCGCCCATGCTGGAAGGACTGGTTCACCTCCGTCCACTTCGACGGATGGGGCTGCGAGGGATTGTGTTCCGGCGCGAAAGGCATCGGGTAGGTGCGGCCGTGCTCGTCCAGCAGGTTCGAGCGGGCCACGTACTCGGCCGCTGCCAGGAAGCGGTTGTTGTACAGGCCGTAGAGGTCGTCCCCCTGGTTCCAGGCCATCTCCAGCAGGTCGCCGCCCAGGGACATGCCCAGCGTCGAATGCCCTTGGTCGCGGCCGCTTTCTTCCCACTGTCCGAGGTAGCCCGGGTGCATGAAGTAGACGCCATGCACGATCGAGCCGTTGCCGAAGTTCCGCAGCTTGCCGCGGTTGTTGCCCGCGTAGACGTCGCAGGCCTGCCGGTAGAGCTCGGGCTTGTCGCAGAACACGCCCATGGCCAGCGCGCCGCACAGCGAGGCGAGTTCCCAGTTGGCATGGGAGCCCAGGCGTCCCTCGCTCAGGAACCACGACGAAATCGGGGCGAAGATCGTGGAGAGCATCTGCTGGAAGCGCGCCAGGTTCGCGCGCGGCCAGCCGCGGTAGCCGCGCAGGATCTCACCCACCTGGGCCCACTGGTGGCCCTGAATGCCGGCCAGCAGGATGAAGGTGTGGTCGTCATGGGCCGTCGATCCCGGGGGCACGGTGCCGATCACCTTCAGCTTGCCGGACCAGGCGTCCAGCGTTTCCACCGCCTTGTTGGCATACTGCGGGTCGTCCGACAGCCTCCAGCGCAGGGCCAGGCACCAGGCGCGCTGGATGTCCCGGTACATCGCGTACTTGCTGTTGTCGGCCCGATAGACCTCGGCCTGGGGATTCGGCTCGATATCCAGGTCGGTGGCGCGGTCGGCGCAGAGCTTGTTCCACCAGTCCGTCCACGGCTGCTGGCCGGCCGCGATGTGGTGGCGGATGCGCTTGAAATCCGCGTCGGTGATCAGCAGCCCGGGATGGCGGAAGACGCCGCTCACCGAGGCCGGCACGGCCGCGGTCTGTGCCGACGCCGGACCGCTCGTCAGCAGGGGCATGGCGGGCAATGCGCCAAGCCCCGCGACGAGCGCTCGCCGGGAAAGTTGAGGAGAGGGTTCGAGGGGCGTCGTCATGAGTCGTCCTTGTGAAACTCGGGATTCTGGCGCCGAGCGGGTTGGCCTTCCCGTGCAACGCGTGTCAGGAAAGCGTTTGTTGTCAATGGGTTAGGTTGGTCGCTCTGGCGTACGCCATTGATATCATGAGATATTCAGCTTTTCGCAGCCGATTTCGTCTCCCGGATGGCGATTGTGGCGCCGCCGAGGAGCCTGGCCCTATGTCGTCACCCCAATTCCGGAAAGGGTTGCCTGCGGTCATGTCCGCTATCCGGAGCGCGACGGCCGGATTCCTGCGCCCTGGTCCAGCTTGGTCGGCTGGAAAGCGCGGGAATTCGGTGACAGGCGCGGGAATTCGGTGACAGTGCATGAATTTCGCAGTTCGGCGACAGCGTTGGTGCCGCCCCGTACTGCCGCCGAATTCATTAAGTGCACTGTCACCGATTTTGTCGTCCTGTAAGTAGCGCCTTCCGAGCGCGCTGAAAGGCCGATTCGGCGCGGAGTTGCCGGAGCCATCCTCGCCTGACAGCAAAAGTCGGCAAAATCGGGTATAGTTCACGGCGGACGTAGGGACATGCTCACGTCCAAGATGGAAGACGGGCCATGGCTTCTGCCTCGACGCCGCCGCAGGAGCCCTCGTTTCCAAAGGTCCAGGACGCTTGTCCGCCAGAACCGAATGCCGTGCTGACCGGGGCCGACGACGTAGAGATGCCGCTGCCATCCAATCCGCTGACGTTCTTTGTCGGTGGTCTATTTGCATTGGTCTTCTTGGCAGCACTCTACGTGGCGAGCTCGATCATCCTCCCGATCGTGCTCGCCTTTGTGCTGAAGCTTCTTCTTCAACCCGCCGTCAGTGTCCTGGAGCGTGTACATTTGCCCCGCGCTATCGGGGCGATCCTGCCCATCCTGATGGTGTTTGGATTGCTCGCGGGCATCGGGGCGGCCCTGTCAGGGCCAGCCGCGACTTGGGCACAGAGGTTGCCTGAAGGGATACCACGCCTCGAAGCCCATTTGGCGTCCCTCCAAGGCCCGATCCAGGCGCTGCAACAAGTCATTCAGCAGGCCGAGCGGGTCGCCGACGCTCCCGGACAGAAGGGATCCATTATTGCGGTTCGCCGTGATCTCGGTTTGACAGACGTTCTGGTCTCGGGAACGCGCGCAGTCCTCGACGGCCTGTTTACGACCATCCTGGTGCTCTATTTCCTGTTGGCTTCGGGCGATATCTTCCTTCGACGTATTGTCGAGATCCTTCCGAAGTTCGGCGACAAACGACAAGCTGTCGACATTTCTCAGCAGATCGAGGCGGATATATCCGCCTATCTGATGACAATCACGGCTCTGAATGCCCTGGTGGGAGTCGCGACCGCGGCCGCGATGTACCTTTGCGGACTTGGAGATCCTCTGCTTTGGGGAGTCGCGGTCTTTCTCCTCAACTACGTTCCAATCCTGGGGCCTCTCTTTGGGACCGTTATCTTTTTCCTCGCCGGAATGTTGACCTTTGACAGTCTATGGGGAGCGTTACTGCCGCCAGCCCTCTACTTCGGCATCCATCTTCTTGAGGGTGAAACCCTGACACCCATGCTGCTCGCGCGGCGCTTCACGTTGAACCCGGTGCTGGTCATCTTATCACTGGTGTTCTGGTTCTGGATGTGGGGTGTGCCCGGCGCAATCTTGGCGGTCCCAATGCTGGCCATCCTGAAGATCGTCTGCGATCGAGTGCGCTCGCTAAGGGCCCTGGGCCACTTGCTAGAAGGGTGAGGAAATTCGGTGACAGTGCATGAATTTCGTAGATAGACGACAGTTGTGGAGTGGACCCCAGGAGTGAGACAGAAGAATTGGGGTGACATCAGGCTTCAGGCCTTTTCGCTCCCTCGCCCAGAGGCGGTCGCCTCTTATGCGCTTCCCGTTCGTCAGGCCGGCCTTTCGCCTGCAGCTTCCTTCAGACCCCGCCTCGCGACGACGCCCTTGCTGTTCGGCTAACGGTTCCCATCACCTGGGCCCGTAGAGGACGCTCACCTCGAAGTCTCCGGCCGGATACCATCCCGACCAAACGGTGCTTGCGCACCTCACGCCATGCCTGGCGCACGAAAAAAGGCCGCCCGCGGTGAGCGGGCGGCCGAGGCACATGAAAATTCCCACCGGCCGCGAGGGGAGCGTGCGGCCGGTGGCAGCGGTGGAACGAACCGGCCTCAGTTCGCCTGGCGGCGGAGGAAGGCCGGGATGTCGAGCGCGTCCTCGTCGCTGCGCGGCAGCGGGGCGCGGCCGGCATCGATCGCCAGGCGCTGCTGCGCCACCGGACGCGGCGCCTCGGGGGCCCGCGGCGGCTCGGCCGCGCGCGGCGCCGGCTCCTGGCGCAGCGTCGGCTCGTGATGCGCCTGATGCGCCTCCGGCTGCGGCTGCTCCTCTTCCCGCAGCAGGCCGGTCACACGCCGGAACAGGCCCAGCTTCTTGCGCCCTTCCGCCGGGGCGGCCGGAACCGCTTCGACCGGGCGCTGCGCCGCCGCCTGCGGGGCCGCCGTCGGGGCCGGACGCGCCGCGCCGAAGCCCGGGCGTGCGCCCGCCGACATCGCCGCCGGGGCCCGGGCCTGCTGCACCGCCGGCTCCTGCATCTCGGCGACCGCGGGCTCGGCCTCGTCCTCGGCCGCGTAGTCCGGCTCCGGCGCCGCCTCGACCGGAGCCGGCGGGGCCTGCTCGACCGGGGCCGGGGCGACCGGCTTCGGCGCCGGCTGGGCCATGGCGAAGCGCTGCGGCGTCACCGCCGCCGGGCGGGCCGGCATCATCGGCTGCGGCGCCGGGGCGGCCGCCGGAGCGCCGGCCGGCTGCGGCCGGGCGCGGTCGCCGGAGGGCAGCGTGGTGGTGCTGTAGGTCTGCGGCCGCTGCGCCTGGTTGATCGCCATGTCGATGCCGGTGGCGACCACCGACACCCGGACCCGGCCCTCCATGCTCTCGTCGAAGGTCGAGCCGAAGATGATGTTGGCGTCGGGGTCGACCTCGTCACGGATGCGGTTGGTCGCCTCGTCGACCTCGTACAGGGTCATGTCGAGGCCGCCCGTGATGTTGATCAGGACGCCCTTGGCCCCCTTCATCGAGATGTCGTCGAGCAGCGGGTTCGAGATCGCGGCCTCGGCGGCGCTGATCGAGCGGCGCTCGCCCTCGGCCTCGCCGGTGCCCATCATCGCCTTGCCCATCTCCGCCATCACCGTGCGGATGTCGGCGAAGTCGAGATTGATCAGGCCCGGCTGCACCATCAGGTCGGTGACGCCGCGCACGCCCGAATGCAGCACCTCGTCCGCCATCCGGAAGGCGTCCGCGAAGGTCGTCTTCTCGTTGGCGATGCGGAACAGGTTCTGGTTCGGGATGATGATCAGGGTGTCGACATACTGCTGCAGCTCCTGCAGCCCCTGCTCGGCCATGCGCATGCGGTGCGCGCCCTCGAAGTGGAAGGGCTTGGTCACCACGCCGACGGTCAGTATGCCCTGCTCGCGCGCCGCGCGGGCGATCACGGGCGCAGCGCCGGTGCCGGTGCCGCCGCCCATGCCGGCGGTGATGAACACCATGTGCGCGCCGTCGAGATGGGCGACGATGTGCTCCATCGCCTCCTCGGCCGAGGCCCGGCCGATGTCGGGCCGCGACCCGGCGCCGAGGCCCTGGGTCAGCCCGGCGCCGAGCTGGATCCGCTTCTGCGCCGCGGAGCCGGCCAGCGCCTGCGCGTCGGTGTTGGCCACCACGAATTCGACCCCGGCCAGGTTGGCCCGGATCATGTTGTTGACGGCGTTGCCGCCGGCGCCGCCCACACCAACCACGGTGATCCGCGGCTGGAGGCTGATATCGCCCTGCGGGATGCTGAGATTGATCATATCGATGCTCCCCTACTGTCCCCTATTCACCCTGCGACCGCTTCCCACCCGTCTGGTCCGTGCTCCCGGCATCGCCCCGGATGGTCAGGCGTGCCGGGTTCATTGGTCTCGGCTCAGAGGTTGTCACGGAACCACCCTCCGATCCGGCTGAAGAAGCCGCCGCCCGCGGCGCCGCTCTCCTCCAGCCCCGGGCCCGAGCCGACCAGGTCGGCGGGCCCCGAAATGGCGTAGGCCAACAGGCCCGTGGCCGTCGAAAAGCTGGGTCCCGCGGTCGCCTCGGCCAGGCCGTCGAGGCCCAGCGGGCGGCCCATGCGGACCTGCTTGTCCAGCACCAGCTGGGCCAGCTCGCGCGCGCCCTGCAGCTGCGAGCCGCCGCCGGTCAGCACCACGCGGCGGCCGAAGGCCTTGTCGAAGCCGCTGGCCTCGAGCCGCGAGCGCACCATCTCGAAGATCTCCTCCATCCGGGGCTGGATGATCCCGGTCAGCAGGCTCTTCGGCACATGGGTCGGCTGGCTGTCCTCTTCCTCGCCGACCTGCGGCACGTCGATCACCTCGCGGTCGTCGGCGACGGACGGCAGGGCCGAGCCGTAGAGGGTCTTCATCCGCTCGGCATGGACGACCGGCGTGGTCAGGCCGCGGGCGATGTCGTTGGTGACATGGGCGCCGCCGACCGGCAGGCAATCGGCGAAGACCAGCCGACCCTCGATGAACACGGCCAGCGAGGTGGTGCCGCCGCCCATGTCGATCACGGTGCAGCCCAGCTCGCGCTCGTCCGGCACCAGGCAGGCCAGGCCCGAGGCGTAGGGCGAGAGGATGACGCTCTCGACCTCGAGATGGGCCCGGTTGACGCAGCTGGTCAGGTTGCGCACCGCGCCGGTGTTGGCGGTGATCAGATGCAGATCGATGCTCAGGGATTCGCCGACCATGCCGCGCGGGTCGCGCACGCCGCGCACCTCGTCGAGGCCGTAGCTGATCGGCACGGCGTGGATCACCTCGGCGTCGGTGGCGATGCTGCCGTTGAAGGCACGGGCGGCGCGGCGCAGGTCGTTGTCGGTGACCTCGCGGCCGCCGACCGGGACCTGGAGCGACAGGCTCTGCGACGCCGGATGGCCGCCGGAGAGGTTGACGATCACCTCGTTGACGGTCTCGCCGGCCATCTGCTCGGCCGCCTGCACCGCCAAAGCGATGGTCTTCTCCGCCGCGTCGAGCTCGACGATGGCGCCGGCGCGGACGCCGCGGCTGGCCTGGTGACCGATGCCGATCACCTGGGCCTTGCCCTCGTCGACGACGCGCGCGATGAAGCACACGACCTTGGTCGTGCCGAGATCGACGGCGGCGACGATCGAGCCCCGAGCGCGGGTGCGAGGGCGGCGCATCGCGTTAAATCCCATGAGAGCCATCCGCGCCACCCATCATGACTTGTCCTTGGTCGGGGCGCGCTGCGCCGCGGCCGCGGGGGTGAGCTGGATGACCATGCGGTCGCCCAGGCGCAGATCGACCGCCACGATATCGCGGTCCAGCACCGAGTCCTTGCGCTGCGCCTCGTCCAGCCGGGCCAGCGCCGGGGCGACGTCGCCGTCCGGCAGCTTCACGGTGACGTGGTTGTCGAGCACCAGATCCCAGCGCCGGCCGCCGACCCGCATGGCCGAGCGGATCCGGCGGGCGATGTCCGGCGTCTTCGACAGGGCGTCGATCAGCGCCGCCGCGGTCGCGGCCGCATCGCCGCCGACCACCATCGGCAGGTCCGGATAGTCGGCCACCGACGGCACCGGCAGGACATGGCCCTCGCGGTCGATCAGGCTGAAGCTCTGGTTGTTCTGCCACAGCGCCAGCGGCATCCGCTCCTCGATCCGGACGAACACCGTGTCCGGCAGCCGGCGCTCGACGCTGGCGGACCGGATCCAGGGGACGTCCAGCAGCGCCGTCTGGGCCGCATCGGGGTCGAGGTCGAAGATCGGGTCGCCGCGGCCGACGCCGAGCGCCGCCATGATCACGCCGCCATCGACCGAGCGCCGGCCTTCGACCAGCACCTCCTGCACCGAGAAGCCGGCCGCCACGGTCACGCCCATCACCGCGCCATGGATGCCGCGCCCGGCCGCGGTCAGCGTGCCGCTGGTCCACAGCGCGGCCAGCAGGCCGAACACGGCGATGCCGCCCAGCGCCATGCCGCCCAGGCGCAGCGCCGCCGCCTGGCGCCGGGCCATCGGCTTGCGGCGCACCGAGGTGCCGCCGCTGCCGCGCCGGCGCGCGGCGTCGGGCTCGGCGCTCAGCGACCGCACGCGGCGTCCTCCAGCAGCCATTCGCAGAGATCGGCGAAGTCGACGCCGATGTGCCTGGCCTGCTCCGGCACCAGCGAGATCGGGGTGAAGCCCGGCTGGGTGTTGATCTCGAGGAAGTAGAGACCTTCGCTGCCCGGCCGGGTGTCGTCCCAGCGGAAATCGGTGCGGCTGATGCCGCGGCAGCCGAGCGTGCGGTGCGCCAGCAGCGCCAGGCGCATGGCCTCGGCCGAGACGACGTCCGGCACCTGCGCCGGCAGGGTGTGGACGGCGTGGCCCTCGGTGTATTTCGCGTCGTAGTCGAAGAAGGCGTGGGTGTGCGCGATCTCGGTCACGGTCAGGGCGCGGTCGCCCATCACGCCGACGGTCAGCTCGCGACCCGGGATGTATTCCTCGACCAGCGCGTCGCCATAGCCCCAGCCGGCGAGGTCGATCGGCGGCGCGTTGTCGTTGGCACGGACGATGCGGACACCGACGCTGGAGCCCTCCGCCGCCGGCTTGACCACATAGGGCGGCTCCATCAGGTGGTGCTCGGCCACCTGCTGCGGCGGCGCGACCACGCCGCGGGCGGTGCGGATGCCGACCGCGCCGACCACCTGCTTGGTCGCCGGCTTGGACATGGCGATCGCCGAGGGCCGCACGCCGGAATGGGTGTAGGGCAGGCCCAGCATGTCGAGCACGCCCTGGATCGTGCCGTCCTCGCCGCCCTTGCCGTGCAGGGCGTTGAACACCACGTCCGGCGCCGGCCGCAGGGCGCGCAGCAGCGCCTCGAGGTCGCGGCCGACATCGATCAGCTCGACCCGATGGCCGCGGCCGCGCAGCGCCACGGCGACGGCCTTGCCGGAGACGAGGCTGACCTCGCGCTCCGCCGACCAGCCGCCGTAGAGGATTGCGACCGACTTCGTCATCGGCTCGCCCCCGCCGTGCGCTTGGCGCGCAGCGCGTCGAGCTCGCCGGGCAGGGCGTTGGCCCAGGCGGTGATGTTGCCGGCGCCGAGGCAGACCACGAAGTCGCCCGGCTGGGCCAGGTCGTAGGCGAGCTGCGGCAGCGCCTCCGGCCCCGGCAGCGGGATCACCCGGCGGTGGCCGCTGTCGCGCAGCCCCTCGACCAGGGCCGAGCGGGTGGCGCCTTCGACCGGCGCTTCGCCGGCGGCGTAGACATCCGCCACCACGACGATGTCGGCGTCGTTGAAGCAGGTGCAGAATTCCTGGAACAGGCTGGCCAGCCGGCTGTAGCGGTGCGGCTGCACCACGGCGATCACCTTGTGCTTCTGGGCCGCGGCCCGGGCCGCCTTGAGCACCGCGGCGATCTCCACTGGATGATGTCCGTAATCATCGATCACCGTCACACCGCCCGACTCGCCGGTCTTGGTGAACCGGCGCTTGACCCCGCTGAAGCGGGCCAGCGATTCGATGATCTGCCCGTCGTCCATTCCCATCTCATGGGCCACGGCGATAGCGGCCAATGCATTCTGGATATTGTGTTGCCCGAGCATTGGCAACACAATATCGCGTATCAAACGGCTTTTTCCGGACTGCCGATCCTGGAGCACGGCGGTGAAGCGCGAGCCGCGCGTTTCGATCGAAAAATCGATCGCGCGGATGTCGGCCTGCGGGCTGAATCCGTAGGTGACGATGCGCCGGTCGGTGACCCGCGAGATCAGCGCCTGCACCTCGGGATGGTCGATGCAGAGGACGGCGAAGCCGTAGAACGGCGTGTTGGTGACGAACTGCTCGAACGCCGCCTTCACCGAGTCGAAATCGCCGTAGAAGTCGAGATGCTCGGGGTCGATGTTGGTGACCACGACGATGGTCGCCGGCAGCCGGGTGAAGGTGCCGTCGCTCTCATCGGCCTCGACCACCATCCAGTCGCCCTGGCCGAGCCGGGCGTTGGTGCCGTAGGCGTTGATGATGCCGCCGTTGATCACGGTCGGGTCCATGCCGGCGCCGTCGATCATCGCCGCCACCAGGCTGGTGGTGGTGGTCTTGCCGTGGGTGCCGCCGATCGCGATCGACCATTTCAGCCGCATCAGCTCGGCCAGCATCTCGGCCCGGCGCACCACCGGGATCGCCGCGGCGCGGGCGGCCTTGACCTCCGGATTGTCGCTCTTCACCGCCGACGAGATGACGACCACGGCGGCGTCGCCGAGATGGGCCGCGGCATGGCCGATCTTGACGTCGATGCCGGCCTTGCGCAGGCGCAGGACATTGGCGCTCTCGGCCACGTCGCTGCCCTGCACCGAATAGCCGAGATTGTGCAGGATCTCGGCGATCCCGCTCATGCCGATGCCGCCGATCCCCACGAAGTGGATCATCCCAATGTCGAGCGGCATCTGCCTCATCGGCGGTACTCCTAAACTCAGGCTCCAGTTGCGGCCGACGCGCGGGCGCCCGCCTCCTGCCCGGCAAGGGCGAGGACGAGATCGGCGAGTCGGTCGGCGGCATCCGGATGGGCTGCGGCGCGCGCGGCGCCGGCTGCTTCCACCAGAACGGAGGGGCGGGTGTACAGGTGTTCGAGACGCGATGCCAGCACTTCCGGAGTGAGCTCCGACTGCGGCATCAGCCACCCTCCGCCGGAGGCCGCGATGGCCCTGGCATTGGCGGTCTGGTGGTCGTCCATGGCGAAGGGATAGGGCACCAGGATGGCGGGGCGGCCTATGGTCGCAAGCTCGGCGACGGTCGAGGCGCCGGACCGGCAGATCACCAGCTGGGCCGCGGCCAGCCGCTCCGGCACGTCGTCGAAGAAGGTCGACAGCGTGGCGTCGGCGCCGATCGCGGCGTAGCGGCCGCGGCAGGCCTCGATGTCCTCGGGCCGGCACTGCTGCACGATCGACAGCCGGGTCCGCAGCCCCTCCGGCAGCAGCGCCACCGCGGCCGGGATCAACTCGCTGAACACCCGCGCGCCCTGGCTGCCGCCGAGCACCAGCAGGGTCAGCCTGCCGTCCTCCGCCGGGGCCGGATAGGGCGTGCCGAACTTCGCCGCGATCGCCGGGCGGACCGGGTTTCCGGTAACCTCGACTCGCCGGCCGCCCTGGGCCGGCGCCGCCTGCAGCGGGAAGCCGGTGGCGATGGTCGCAGCGCGGCCGGCCAGCCAGCGGTTGACCCGGCCCAACAGCGCGTTCTGCTCGTGCAGCAGCACCGGGATGCCGGCGCGCGAAGCGGCCAGCACGGTCGGGGCCGAGGGGTAGCCGCCGAAGCCGACCACGGCCGCCGGCCGGTGCCGGCGCAGCACGCCGCTTGCGTCGAGATAGCCGAGGCCAAGCATGGTCGCGGTCTTCAGCTTGCCGAGCAGCCCAGGGGCCACGGTGGCGGAGCGGACGGCGTCGACCGGGACCTCGGGCAGCCGGTCGCCGAAGGCGCGGCCGCGCGGGTCGGTCGCCAGGCGCACGGCATGGCCGCGGGCGATCAGCGTCCGGGCCAGCGCCTCCGCCGGAAAGACATGACCGCCGGTGCCGCCAGCGGCCAGCAGGATGGGGCGGGCATCGCTCACCGGATTCCGCTCCCCGCATGCCTGCGGGTCAGGGCCAGCACCATGCCCATGCCGTAGCCGAGCGCGATCAGGGACGAGCCGCCATAGCTGACGAAGGGCAGGGTCATGCCCTTGGTCGGGATCAGGTGCAGGGTCGAGGCCATGTTGATCGCGGCCTGCAGCCCGAACTGGGTGACCAGCCCGACCACCGCCAGCATGATGAACAGGTTGGACTCGTTCATCACCCGCGACAGGCCGCGGACGACGATGAAGGCGAACAGCGCCACGAGCAGCAGGCAGAAGAACAGGCCGAACTCCTCGCCGCCGACGGCGAAGATGAAGTCGGCATGGGCGTCCGGCAGGTACAGCTTGACCGAGCCCTCGCCCGGGCCGGTGCCGAACAGCCCGCCATTGCTGAAGGCCTCGAGCGCCCGGTCGACCTGGTAGTTGTCGCCGGTCGACGGGTCGAGGAAGCGGTCGATGCGGCTGCGGACATGCTCGAACAGGAAGTAGGAGCCGACCAGGCCGCCGGTGCCCAGGCCGATCAGCCCGATCACCAGGAACATCGGCAGGCCGGCGATGAAGAACTGGATGAACCAGACCGCGGTGACCACCACGGTCATGCCGAGATCCGGCTGCGACAGCAGCAGGAAGGCGATCAGGGCGTAGAGCACGGTCGAGGCGATGTAGCCGGGGAAGCCCGGCCGGGTCTTCTGCTGCGCGAACAGCCAGGCGGCGGCCACGGCGAAGGCCGGCTTGACGAATTCCGAAGGCTGCAGCGACAGGCCGGGCAGCTGGATCCAGCGGGTCGCGCCCTTGATCTCGACCCCGACGAACAGCGTGGCGAAGACGCCGAGCATCGACAGCAGCAGCACGATCGCCGCGGTGCGCCGGATCGCCGGCGGGCTCATCAGCGAGACCATGAAGGTCAGCGCGATGGCCGGCAGCAGCATCATCAGGTGGCGTTCGATGAAGTAGAACTCGCCGAGATTGATGCGCTGGGCCACGGCCGGGCTGGCGGCCAGGATCAGGATCGAGCCGATGCCCATGATGATGCCGAGCAGCAGCAGCATCCAGCGGTCGACGGTCCACCACCAGCGGCCGATGACCGAGCTGTCGGCGCGATCCAGGGTCACCATCTACAGCTCCCCCCTCTCCACCCGGACCTGCAGCCCCTTGACCGAGGCGGCGAAGGCCTCGCCGCGCGCCTCGAAATTGGCGAACTGGTCGAAGGAGGCGCAGGCCGGCGACAGCAGCACCACGGCATCGGTCACGCCATCGGCCTTGGCGGCGCGATAGGCGGCCTCGATCGCGGCATCCAGATCGGTCGAGCGCTGATACGGCACCCGGCCCTCGAGATGGGCGGCGAATTTCGGCGTGCCCTCGCCGATCAGGAACGCCTGGCGCACCCGCGGCAGATAGGGGTCGACCGCCTCCAGCCCGCCCTCCTTGGGCCGGCCGCCGGCGATCCAGTAAATCGTGTCGTAGGAGCCGAGCGCCTTGGCCGCCGCGTCCGGGTTGGTGCCCTTGCTGTCGTTGACGAAGCGGATGCCGGCGATGGTGCCGACCAGCTGCTGGCGGTGGGCCAGGCCCGGGAAGGTGCGGATCGCCGCGGCCAGCACGTCTTCCGCCACGCCGGCGGCGCGCGCTGCGGCCCAGACGCAGGCGGCGTTCTGGCCGTTATGGGCGCCCGGCAGCGCCGGCGCCTGGCGCAGGTCGAGCACCGGCCGGGCATCCCCTTCGGTGGCGTCGTGCAGCACGAAGTCGCGGACGAAGACGCCGCCTTCGACCGCGCGCTCGGCCGAGATCGGGATCGCCCGGATCTCCGGCCGCGCGCTGGTCTTCGCGAACACCGCGCGGGAATAGTCGTCATCGACCCCGATCACCGCGGTGCCGCCCGGGCGGATGCCGTCGAGCAGCCGGGTCTTGGCGGCGACGTAGCCGGCCATGTCGGGATAGCGGTCGAGATGGTCCGGCGTGATGTTGATGAACACGCCGATCGACCAGGGCACCTCGGTGATGGTCTCGAGCTGGTAGGACGAGACCTCGAGCACGTACCAGCCGCCGGCCTCGACCGGGCGCAGGCCGAGCGCCGCGGGGCCGAGATTGCCGCCGGCCTCGGAATCGATGCCGGCCGCCTGGAACACATGCTGCAGCAGCGCCGTGGTGGTCGACTTGCCGTTGGTGCCGGTGACGCCGAGGAAGCCGGCGTCCGGCAGCGCCTCGGCCAGCAGGTCGATGTCGCCGACCAAACGGCTGCCGGCCTCCAGCGCCCGGGCCACGGCCGGATGCGGCTGCGGATGGGTGCGCGGAATGCCGGGGCTGAGCATCACCAGGTCGATGCCGGCCATGCCCTCGGCGGCGAAGTCGCGCACCGGCACGCCCTCGCGCTCGGCGAAGGAGCGGCCGGCGACCTTGTCGTCCCAGGCCGCGACCTCGACGCCCGCCGCCTTCAGTGCCCGGATCGCGGCGGTGCCGGACTTGCCGAGGCCGAGGACGGCGACGCTGCGGCCCTTGAGATGCGAGAGGTCGATCATCCGATCACCTCAGCTTCAGGCTGGAGAGGCCGATCAGCGCCAGGATCACGGCGATGATCCAGAACCGGATCACGATGGTCGGCTCAGCCCAGCCCTTCTTCTCGTAGTGGTGGTGCAGCGGCGCCATGCGGAACACCCGCTTGCCGGTCAGCTTGAAGCTGGCGACCTGGACGATCACCGACACCGCCTCGAGCACGAACAGGCCGCCGATGATCGCCAGCACCATCTCGTGCTTGGTGATCATGGCGATGGCACCGAGCGCGCCGCCCATCGACAGCGAGCCGGTGTCGCCCATGAACACCATGGCCGGGGGCGCGTTGAACCAGAGGAAGCCGAGCGCGCCGCCGATCAGCGCGCCGCAGAACACCGCCAGCTCGCCGGCGCCCGGGGCATGGTGGATCTGCAGGTAATTGGCGAAGACCGCATTGCCGGCGAGATAGGCGATCAGGCCGAAGCAGGTGGCGGCGATGATCACCGGCATGGTGGCGAGGCCGTCGAGCCCGTCGGTCAGGTTGACCGCGTTCGAGGAGCCGACCATGACCAGCATGGCGAAGGGGAAGAACAGGACGCCGAGCTCGATCATGACATCCTTGAGGAACGGGATCGCGACCGCGGTCTCCTGCACCTCCGGCGTCACCTGCAGGTACCAGAACACGGCGATCAGCGCGATCGCCCCCTGGACCAGCAGCTTCAGCCTGCCGGACAGGCCCTTGGGGTTGCGCTTGGTCAGCTTCAGATAGTCGTCGCCGAAGCCGACCAGGCCGAAGCCGACCGTGACCAGCAGCGTGATCCAGACGAAGGCGTTGCGCAGATCGGCCCAGAGCAGGGTCGAGACCACGATCGCGATCAGGATCATCAGCCCGCCCATGGTCGGCGTGCCGCGCTTCTTGAAGTGGCCCTCGGGCCCGTCCTCGCGGATCGGCTGCCCCGCCCCCTGCCGCGACTTCAGCCACCGGATCATCGCCGGGCCGATGACGAAGGCGATGACGAGCGCCGTCATCACCGCGGCCCCGGTCCGGAAGGTCAGGTACCGGAACAGGTTGAAGATCAGCGCCTGGTCGGCGAGCGGGGCAAAGAGGGCCGGAAGCACCGGGGGCCTATCCTTTTCAGATGCCGTTGGCGACGCGTTTCGCCGACGGCTGGGTTTGGGAGGCCCGGTTCTCGCGCGCCACGTGCAGATTTTCCAGCGCCTCGACGAGCACGGCCATGCGGCTGCCGAGCGAGCCCTTGACCATGACGCAGTCGCCCGGACGCACCGCCTCGGCCAGGACCGGCGCCAGGGCGGCGCTGTCCGCCGCATGGGCGCCGCGCCGGCCTTCCGGCAGCGCGTCGTGCAGCTGCTTCATGTCCGGGCCGCAGGTGAAGACGAGATCGATGTCGTTGGCCAGCACATGCTGCTTCAGACCCGCATGCAGGGCCGGCGCGTCGGGCCCGAGCTCCAGCATGTCGCCGAGCACGGCGATGCGGCGCCCGTCCGGGCCGCTGTCGACCCCACCCAGCACAGCCAGGCTGGCGGCGACCGAGACCGGGCTGGCGTTGTAGCTCTCGTCGATCAGCAGCAGCTTGCCGGCCTGGCCGCCGCGCTGCAGCTCGATGGTGACGCGGGCGCCGCGGCCGCGCAGCGGCGTGATCCGGCCCATGGCGCGGGCGGCGCCGGCGATGTTGGCGCCCATCGCCTTGGCGGCCAGCAGCACCGACAGGCTGTTCAGCACCCAGTGCTTGCCCGGGGCCGACAGGGTGTAGCGCAGCGGCTCGCCCAGGATCACGGCGTTGACCGCGCTGGCCGCGGTGTGCAGCGAGCAGTCGACCAGCCGGGCATCGGCCTCGGCATGCTCGCCGAAGCTCCAGATCCGGCCGACGCCCTGGGTCCGGGCATGGGCCACCAGGCGCGGGAAGAACGGGTTGTCGCGGTTCAGGATCGCCGTGCTCTCCGGCCCCATGCCGCGGAAGATCTCCGCCTTGGCGTCGGCGATGCCGTCGACCGAGTCGAAATGGGCGGCGTGCACCGCCTCGACATTGGTGATGATGGCGACGTCCGGCTCGACCAGGCGGGACAGCGGCGCGATCTCGCCGGCATGGTTCATGCCAAGCTCGAACACGCCGTAGGCGACCTGCTCCGGCATCCGCGACAGGCTGAGCGGCGCGCCCCACTGGTTGTTCAGGTTGCCCTGCGAGGCGTAGGCCGGCGCGGTGGCCGACAGGGCCAGCTTCAGCGCCTCCTTGGTGCTGGTCTTGCCGACCGAGCCGGTGACCCCGACGACCCGCGCCTCGCTGCGCATGCGGGCGAAGCGCGCCAGGTCGGTCAGCCCGTCCAGGGTGTCCTCGACCACCAAGAGCGGCGCGTCATGCGGCACGCCCTGCGGCACCCGGTCGACCATGACCGCCGCGGCGCCCTTGGCCAGGGCGTCCTTGACGTAGTCGTGGCCGTCGAAGTTCGGCCCGCGCAGCGCCACGAACAGGTCGCCCGCCACGACCGAGCGGCTGTCGATCGAGACGCCGGACGCCGACCACTCGCCGACCTGCATCCCATTGGTTGCGGCGGCCGCCTCCGCGGCCGGCCAGAGCGCAGGGTTGGTCATGGCGTTCGTCTCCATCGCGGGTCGCTCTTCAGTTCGGTCACGGCTGCGCGCGCCTGCTCCGCATCGTCGAACGGTCGCACGTCATCGCCGATAATCTGGCCGGTCTCATGGCCCTTTCCGGCCACGACCAGGACATCACCGGGGCCAAGCCCCTCGACCGCGGCGCGGATGGCCTCGGCCCGGTCGCCGATCTCGGCGGCACCGGGGCAGCCGGCCAGCACCTGGCGGCGGATCTCGGCCGGGTTCTCGCTGCGCGGGTTGTCGTCGGTGACGATCACGCGGTCGGCCAGGCGCGCCGCGATCTCGCCCATCAGCGGGCGCTTGGCGCGGTCGCGGTCGCCGCCGCAGCCGAACACCACGACCAGGGCGCCGCTGGTGTGCGGGCGCAGGGCGGTCAGCACCGTCTCCAGCGCCCCCGGCTTGTGCGAATAGTCGACATAGACCGGGGCGCCGTTCGGGTGGCTGGCCACCAGCTCGACCCGGCCCGGGATACCCTTGAGCTGCTCCAAGAGGCCGGCGGCAGTGTCGAGGTCGGCGCCGTCGGCCACCACCAGGGCGAGCGCGGTCAGCACGTTGTAGGCCTGGAAGCCGCCGACCAGCGGCAGCTCCGCCCGATAGGCCCTGCCGCCGGCGGTGAAGCGCAGGTCGATGCCGTGCGGCAGCGGCTCGGCCAGGTCCAGCCGGAACTCCTGGCCGGCGCGGCCGAGGGTCAGCGCGGTGCGCCCGGCGGCGCGGGTGCGGGCGACCAGCCCCGCAGCCTCCGGCACGTCGGCATTGATCACGGCAGTGCCGCCGGGCTGCAGCACCTGGTCGAACAGCCGTGCCTTGGCCGCCAGGTACTCCGCCATGGTGGCGTGGTAGTCGAGATGATCCTGGGTGAAGTTGGTAAAGGCGGCCAGCGTCACCCGCACCCCGTCCAGCCGGAACTGGTCGAGCCCGTGCGACGACGCCTCCATCGCCAGCTTGGTCACCCCTGCGGCGGCCAGGTCGGCCAGCTCGGCATGCAGCGCCACCGGGTCGGGCGTGGTCAGCGAGCCATAGCGCTCGCGCCCCGGCGCCATGACGCCGAGCGTGCCCAGGCTGGCGGCCTGGTGGCCCAGGAGGGTCCAGAGCTGGCGGGCGAAGTTGACGGTCGAGGTCTTGCCGCTGGTGCCGGTGACGGCGGCGATGGTGGCCGGCTGCCCACCGTAGAACTCTGCCGCCAGCAGCGCCAGGCGGCGGCGCGGATTGGCGTCCGTGATCAGCGCGGCGGTGGCGCCCGGCGGCAGCGCCGTGCCTTCCGGCGCCAGGATCGCGGCGGCACCGGCGGTCAGCGCGTCGGCGATGAAGGCGCGGCCGTCCACGCGCGCGCCCGGCAGGGCCGCGAACAGGAAGCCGGGCCGGACCGCACGGGAATCCGCGGTCAGCCCTTTCAGCCCGGCGGGAAGGGTGGACGCGCCGCCGCTCATCCCTCTTCCTCCTCCACGGCCGCCGCGACCTGCGGGGCGGCACCGCCGGCCGGATCCACCGTCAGCTCCCGCAGGATCGCCGGGTCGTTCGGATCCTTCGGCTCGATCCCCATCATCGGCCCCATGCGGGCGATGATCCGGCCGCCCAGCGGCGCCGCGTTCCAGCCTGCGGTGTTGTAGCCGTAAGTGCCTTCGATCGCCTGGGCATCCTCCAGCATGGTCATGACGATGTATTTCGGATCATAGGCCGGGAAGATGCCGACGAAGTCGGTCACGCCGGCCTTGCGGTTGTAGCCGCCCCGCACCGCCTTGTTGGCCGAGCCGGTCTTGGCACCGACGAAATAGCCGGGCACCTCCGCCTTGGTGGCGGTGCCGCTGACGACCACGACGCGCATCAGCGCCCGCATGATCCGCGACAGCTCGGGCGACATCACCCGTTTTCCCTGCACCGGCCGGGACGGGTCGTGCTTGAACAGGGTCGGCGGATACAGGGTGCCGCCATTGACCACGGCGGCGACCGCGCTGACGAGCTGGATCGGCGTGACCGCCATGCCGTGGCCATAGGCGATGGTCATGCCGCTGACCTGGCTCCAGGGCTGCGGCACCATTGGCGCCCCGACCTCCGGCAGCTCGAGCGGCGAGGGCTTGCTCAACCCCAGCCGGGCCATGAACTCCTTCTGCCGCTGGAGCCCCGCCGCCTCGAACATATGCACCGAGCCGGTGTTCATCGACTGCCGGAAGATCTCGTAGACGCTCCACCGCCCGGATTGCGGCTCGGCCCGGAAATTGCGGATGGTGAAGCGGCCGACCCGGATCGGGCTCTGGTCGTAGGTCGTCTGCAGGGTCGAGGTGCCGCTTTCCAGCGCCAGCGCGGTGTTAAAGATCTTGAAGGTGGAGCCCATCTCGTACACGCCGAGCGTGTTCCGGTTGAACAGGGCATCCTCGGACGCGGCGGTCGGCTCGTAGGGGTTGAAGTCCGGCAGCGAGACCATGGACAGGATCTCGCCGGTCTTGACGTCCATGATGACGACGTTGCCGGCCGTCGCCTTGAACTTGGCGATCGTGGCCTGCAGCTCGTTCCGCACCATCTCCTGCAGCCGCAGGTCGATCGACAGCGCCACCGACTCGCCGTTCTGCAGGCGGCTGTCCAGGCTCTTCTCCAGCCCGGCGATGCCCTGGGCGTCGATGTTGGTGAAGCCGACGACATGCGAGGTCAGCCCCCCGGCCGGATAGTAGCGGCGCTCCTCGGCCTGGAAGGCCAGGCCGGGGATGCCGAGGCGGTTGATTTCATATTGCTGGGCTGGGGTCAGGCCGCGCTTCAGCCAGACGAAGCGGCGGTCGGACGACAGGTCGGCCAGCAGCTTGTCCGGGTTCAGATCGGGCAGCACCTTGCTCAGCCGCAGCGAGGCCTCGATCGGGTCGATCACCAGCTTCGGGTCGGCGTAGAGCGACATCGAGGGCAGCGTGGTGGCCAGGATCAGCCCGTTGCGATCGCGCAGATCGGCCCGGTCGCTGGCGGGCCCCACCATGGCGACCGGCGCGCCTTCCCCGGTGTCGGCGAACGCCATCAGCCGGACCAGCCCCATGCCGATGCCGGCGAAGGCCATGCCGAAGACCAGCGCGGTGACGACGACGCGCTGCCGGCCGGTCTCGATCGCCGCGGCCAGGGCACGGCCCGGGCGGCCGGCCCCGGCCTGGATGGCCCGGGAGCCGGGATGCGCGAGAGGGAGGTCGGAGGCGATGGCCATCGCTCAGTCCTCATTCCCGCCCGAGACATTGGCGACCACCGCGTTGGCCGGCGGCGCCAGCATCTGCAGGATCGCCGGGTCCTTCGGGTTCGCCGGCTCGACCCCCAGCATCGGCCCCATCCGGGCGATGATGCGGCCGCCCAGCGGCGCCGAGTTCCAGCCGGCGCTGGCGAAGCCGTAGGTGTCCTTGATCGGCTGCGGGTCGTCCAGCATGGTCATGACGACGTATTTCGGATCATAGATCGGAAACACGCCGACGAAGTCGGTCACCCGCGCCCGCCGGTTGTAGCCGCCGCGCGCCGCCTTGTCGGCGGTACCGGTCTTGCCGCCGACGAAGTAGCCCGGCACCTCGGCCTTGGTGGCCGTGCCGCCGGTGACCACGGCCCGCATCAGCATCCGCATGGTGCGCGACAGGTCGGCCGAGATCACGCGCTTGCCCGGCGCCGGCTGCGACGGGTCGCGCTTGAACAGGGTCGGCGGGTGCAGGATGCCGCCGTTGACGATGGCGCTGACCGCGGTGATCAGCGACAGCGGCGATACCGCCATGCCGTGGCCATAGGCGATGGTCATGCCGCTGATCTTGCTCCAGGGATGCGGCACCATCGGGGCGCCGACCTCGGGCAGGTCGATCGCCGGCGGCCTGGTCAGGCCGAACCGGGTCAGGAACTCCTTCTGTCGGTCGACGCCGGCGGCCTCCTCCATGTGCACCGAGCCGGTGTTGAGCGACAGCCGGAAGATCTCGTAGACGCTGAGCATCCCCGACTGGGGATCGCCGCGGAAATTGTGGATGGTGAAGCGCCCGACATGGATCGGGCTCTCGTCATAGAGGCTGGTCAGGGTGGAGGTGCCGCTCTCCAGCGCCATCGCCGTGTTGAAGATCTTGAACGTCGACCCGGGCTCGTACACGCCGAGCGTGTTCCGGTTGAACATCGACTCCTCGGCGGGGCCGCCCGGCTCATACGGGTTGAAGTCCGGCAGCGACACCATCGCCAGGACCTCGCCGGTGTTGACGTCCATGATCACGGCGTTGCCGCCCTGGGCGTGGAACTGCTCGACCGTCGCCTGCAGCTCGTCGCGCACCATCTCCTGCAGCCGCAGGTCGATCGACAGCGCCACCGACTCGCCGTTCTGCAGGCGCTCGTCGAGGCTCTTCTCCAGCCCGGCGATGCCCTGGGCGTCGATGTTGGTGAAGCCGACGACATGCGAGGTCAGGCTGCCGGCCGGGTAGTAGCGGCGCTCCTCGTTCTGGAAGGCCAGGCCGGGGATGCCGAGGCGGTTGACCTCGTATTGCTGGGCCGGGGTCAGGCCGCGCTTCAGCCAGACGAAGCGGCGATCCGAAGACAGGTCGGCCAGCACCTTGGCCTGGTCGAGGTCGGGCAGCACCTTGGCCAGGCGCAGTGAGGCCTCGATCGGGTCCAGCACCAGCTTCGGGTCGGCATAGAGCGACACCGAGGGCAGCGTGGTGGCGACGATCAGCCCGTTGCGGTCGCGCAGATCGGCCCGGTCGGCGGCCGGCGCGGCGGCGGGCAGGGCATGGGTGGCCAGGGCGCTGTCGGCATCGCTGCCGAAGGCCATCAGGTCGACCAGCTTGAGGCCGATGGCGCCGAAGGTGACGCCGAACACAAGGGCGCTGATGACGATGCGCTGGCGGCCCGTCTCGATGGCCGCGGAAAGCCGTTGAGCCGGCCGAAGGGCCGGCTCCGTCTGCCGCGGTGAGGTCGGGGTTCCATCCAGCGCGTCAGCCGTCATCGAATTCCCCGTGGCGCCTCGAGGCCGGAGAGCAGGGCACCGATCGGATCATCCGACGCGGCGGCCCGGGTCGGGGCCAGGGCCTGGGCCACGGCCTCCAGCGGTGCGGCGGGCCGGCGCGGCGCCACCACCGGCCGGATCGGGACGTCGGCGGTGGCGACCCGGGCGGCGGGCGGGGCCGAAACCGGCGGCTGGGCCACGGGCGCAACCACCGGCGCCGGCCGGACGTCGACGGCGGCGACCTGGACCGGGGCGGCAGGCACGACCGGCTGGGCCGGGGTGGCGGCCGGCTGCGGCGAAGCGGCTTGGGTCTGGACGGGCATCGGCACGGCCGCGGCAAGGAGGACTCCGCCCTCGCCGGGTCGGTGGCCCGGCAGGGGCACGGGCCCGAAGCTGGGCAGCGCATCGACCTGGGCGACCAGCGACGCCGTCGGCGCCATCGGCTCGCCGTCGATCGACGGCTGCGGCATCGGGAGATCCGCCGCGCTGGCGACCATCTGCGTCGGCGCGATCGGGCGCAGCTTCGTAAACTGGTCCGTCAGCTCCTGCAAGCGCGACGGCTGGTTCAGGAACGCCCATTCGGCATGCATCACCCGGATCGAATCCTGTTCCCGCAGGATCGACCGGTTGAGGCCGCGCAGCTCGCCTTCCAGCGACTGCACCTCATAGCTGGTCTTGAACAGGAACGCGCTCGACGCCCCGATGAGGCCGAGCCAGATCATCGTGCCGACGCGGATCATGCTGCCACCCTCCCCCTCTCCCCGCCGCCTTGACCAACCGGCGGCCAGGCCGGAGCCTCACTCCGGATCGCCGCCCGCAGCCGCGCCGACCGGGCGCGCGGGTTGCTGCGGATCTCCGTCTCGCCCGCCGTGACCGATCGCTTGGCCGCCAGGCGGAAGCTCGGCGCCCGGGTCTCGCCGCCGGGCGCCGCGACATGGCGCGACACGCCGCCGCCGGCGCCGCTGCGCTCCGCCAGGAAGCGCTTGACGCGGCGGTCCTCCAGGCTGTGGAAAGTGACCACGGCGAGCCGTCCCCCGGGCCGAAGCAGGCGTTCGGCCCCGCTCAAGCCGTGGTCGAGTTCCGTCAGCTCCTCATTCACCCATAGGCGCAGCGCCTGGAAGGTGCGCGTCGCCGGGTCGATGCCGTCCTTCGACCGCGGCACCACCCGGCGCACGATCTCGGCCAGCTGCAACGTCCGCTCGATCCGCGCCTCCTTGCGCGCCGCGACGATGGCACGGGCGACGCGGCGCGACAGGCGCTCCTCGCCGAAATCGTAGATCACGTTGGCGAGGTCATCCTCGGCCATGGCGTTGACCACGTCGGCGGCGCTCTGCCCATCGCGTCCCATGCGCATGTCGAGCGGGCCGTCGGCGCGGAAGGAAAAGCCGCGCTCCGGATCATCGAGCTGCGGCGAGGACACGCCGAGATCCAGCACCACCCCGTCCGCCTGCTCGCCGACCAGCGCATCCATGGCGCCGAAGCGGCCCTCAACGATGCGGAACCGGCCCGGCTGCTCGGCCTCCAGGCGGCGCCCCTCCGCCACCGCCTCGGGGTCGCGGTCGATGCCGACCACTCGGCAGTCGGCGGCGGCCAGCAGGCCGCGGGCATAGCCGCCGCGGCCGAAGGTGCCGTCGACGATCAGGTCGCCGTCGCGCGGCGCCACCGCCGCCACGACCTCGCTCAGCAGGACCGGGATGTGTGCGCCGCTCATACAGCACCCCCATTGGCGCCGGCGCGGGCCAGGGTCATGTCGCGCGATGCGGCCAGGCGGGCCTGCTGATGCGCCTTCAGCGCCTCCGGCTCCCAGATCTGGAAGCGGCTGCCCATGCCCATGAAGGCGACGCTCTCGGTGATGCCCGCCAGCTCCAGCATGTGCCGCGGCAGGATGATCCGCCCCTCCGGATCCATCTGCAGCTGCTGCGTCTCGGAGAATTCGCGGATTTCCAGGGCCTCGCGCTCCGGCGAGTACAGGTCCATCGCGTCGAGTCGGCGCTGAACCTCGTCCATGTAGGCTTCGGTGACCCCATCCAGGGCCTGGCGGTCGGGAGAGGGCTTCAGGTTCACGATCGGAGCGCCCAGCGCCTCCAAGGTCGCGCGGAAGGGAGCGGGCACGCTGACCCGCCCCTTCTTGTCGACCTTGTTGACGTAGGTGCCCGTGAACCGAGCCATCAATCCCCCTAGCGGCGCGTCCGCCGCTCAACACCCCATCGTCCACACCCCGGAAATGGACGATCGATCCCATCCGATGGGAGTTCATGGGATATCATGGGTAGAGGTGGAACGCAATGGGACGGGCCGGTCAAATCATGGGAAATCAATGGATTTTCTGTGATCCGTGGCTTTTTGGCCGTTTTGCCGGGACTCTTCGTCTGTCATCGGAACAAAACCGAAGTTGGGGCGCTTCTTTCGACTCCGATCTTGGGAGTGTTTTTCTTTTGTTCTCATTCAGAGACAAGAAAATGCGGCCCGGGACGGTGCCCGGCCGCTTGGTGGCGATGCTGAAAAAAGGCGGCAGATGGCCTGTAAGCCGGGTTCTGTCCCCGGCCCCGTATCCTTGCGGACGGCGGGCCGGGGGATGGCCATTCCTCTGGGACGACGGTCGCCCGTCGCCTCGCGCGACCAACCCGGGCGGCAGGCGGAAACGCCTGTCGGCCCATGGTTTCCCATGAGCCGCCCCGCCCCTATTCGGTCTTGCTCCCGGTGGGGTTTACCGTGCCGCGACCGTTGCCGGCCGCGCGGTGCGCTCTTACCGCACCCTTTCACCCTTACCCGGCCGGAGCCGGGCGGTTTGCTTTCTGTGGCACTGTCCCTGGGGTCGCCCCCGCCGGGCGTTACCCGGCACCGTGTTTCCGTGGAGCCCGGACTTTCCTCCCCGCCGGGCCGAAGCCCGGCAGAGCGGCCATCCGGCCATCTGCCGGCGTTGGTATAGGGAGCCGGCGGCCGGACCGCAAGGCGGCCCATGACGTCCCATGACAGATTGGTGACGGAGGATCAGGCTGCCGGCCTGGTCAGCGCCGACAGGCTCTCCCTCTGCCGGCCCTCGGCGTCGAAATTCGCAGGGCTCAGCCAGCGCTCGAAGGCGGCGCGCAGCCGCGACCATTCGCTGTCGATGATCGAGAACCAGGCGGTGTCGCGGTTGCGGCCCTTGTAGACCACGGCCTGGCGGAACAGCCCTTCATACTGGAAGCCGAGACGGGCGGCCGCGGCCCGCGACGGCGCGTTCAGGCTGTCGCATTTCCATTCGTAGCGGCGGTAGCCGAGCTCGTCGAACACCCGCCGCATCATCAGGAACATCGCCTCGGTCGCCATCGGCGTGCGTTGCAGCAGCGGCGAGAAGTGGATGTGCCCGACCTCGATCACCCCGTTCGCCGGGTCGATGCGAAGATAGGAGGCGACGCCGACCGCCCGGCCGGTGGCGCGGTCGATCACCGTGTGGAACAGCGGGTCGCTGCCGGCCGCCATCTTGTCCAGCCAGGCCCGGAAATCGCCGAACTCGGCGAAGGGGCCGATGCCGAGATAGGTCCAGTTGCGGCCGTCCGCGTCCCGGCCCATCGCCTCGAACAGCTCCTCGGCGTGGCGGGCGGGGTCGAGCGGCTCGAGCCGGCAGGTGCGGCCCTCCATCGGGGTGCGCGGCGGCAGCGGCCGCTTCTCCCAGCCGGGAACGGGGGCGCCGATCGGCTGGCCCAGGGGATTGGTGAGGTCGGCCATCATCGGTCTCCGCGTCACTCGCCGGCTTCGGCCGGGGCCAGGGCGCCCCGGACATTGGCGCGCAGGATATCGTCGAACCGGGCACCGCCGGCATAGGGATCGGTCGCCGCGCCGGGGGCGATGCCGGCCGGCAGCAGCGGGCAGGGCTGCAGCGCGCCGATGGTCTCGGAAATCGGGATCACCCCGGCCCAGATGCCGGCGGCGAGATCCTCCTCGTCGTCATGCGGCGGGCCGCTGCGGATCTTCACGCTGGCCTCCTCGATCTCCATCGCGATCAGCGTGGTGGCCCGCACCTCCTTCACCGTCGGGGGCCGCATCTCCGCCACCCGGCCGGGGAACAGCCGCTCGACATAGGCGTCGAGGGCGGCGAGCTTGTGCGCCTCGTCCTCGACCTTCTCGGCGGTGCCGAACACCATCACCGCGCGGTAGTTCATCGAGCAGTTGAAGCCGGAGCGGGCCAGCACCAGCCCGTCGATATGGGTGGCGGTCAGGCAGACCGGCAGGCCCCCGCCCTGCCCCTGCAGCATCCGGCTGACCGAAGAGCCGTGCCAGTACAGCCGGTCGCCGTCGCGCCAGTACGCGGTCGGGGTGCAGTAGGGCTGGCCGTCGAGGACATAGGCGATGTGGCAGACCACGCTGGCGTCGAGCACGGCGTGCACCGTGGCACGGTCATAGGCGCCGCGCTTGGCCAGGCGCTTCAGCTTGGCGCGGGCGGAGGGGACGATCTGGTTCATGGCGGTCCTCGGAACGGCATTGGCCTTCTCGATGACGCTTTCACGCGCGACTGGAAAGGTCCAATTCCGAATGACCGGCCCGACCAATCGCCACGCGGTCTTGCCGGGCACGCTACGGTCCACGACCATAGCGCGGCAAGCACAGGTGCCACCTCATGATCGACCACGTCACGCTCAATGTCAGCGATCTCCGGAAGAGCAGGCTGTTCTATGAGAATGCCCTCGCGCCGCTGGGCTACGGCCTCGCCTTCGGCAAGGAGGAAATCTTCTGGGCCTTCGACATTAGCGATGGGCTGTTCGAGATCCAGCAGTCGGACGGGCCGCCACCGCTCACGCCGACGCATGTGGCCTTCCGGGTGAAGTCCTGGGAGGAAGTCGACGCGTTCCACCGGGCGGCCCTGGCCGCGGGTGGGCGCGACAACGGCGCCCCAGGCCCTCGTCCTGACTACTCCGAGGCCTACTATGCCTGCTTCGTGCTGGACCCCGACGGCCACAACATCGAGGCCATGATCAACCCGAAACCCTAGCGGAACCCGCGCAGCACCGCCCCGAGCGTCCGGGCCGCGGCGTCGAGAGCCTGGGGCGGGAAGCCGGTGAAGCCCAGGATCAGCGCCCGGCGCGGCGGCGCCGCGATGTGCATCGGCGACAGCGGGCGGACCACCAGGCCGCGCCGGCGCGCCGCCTCCGCCACCGCGACATCGTCCAACCCCGGCCGCAGGTCGGCGACGAGATACATGCCGCGGTCGATCGGGGCGACGGTCAGGTCGTCGCCGGCCTCCGCCGCCAGCGCCGCGATCAGCCGCTCGCGCCGCTCGGCATATTCCTGACGCATGCGGCGGATGTGGCGGGTGAAGTGGCCTTCGTTGATGAAGTCGACCAGCACGTCGTCGAGGATGGTCGACGGGAAGCGGTCGGCGGCGTTGCGGATCACGGCGAAGCGGTCGACCAGTTCCGGCGGCAGCACCACGTAGCCGACGCGCAGCCCCGGGAACAGCACCTTGCTGAGGGTGCCGATATAGACGACGCGGCCATGCCGGTCCAAGCCCTGCAGGGCCGAGAGCGGCCGGCCGGAGAAGCGGAACTCGCTGTCGTAATCGTCCTCGATCACCCAGCGCCCGTCGCGCGCCCAGTCGAGCAGCGCCAGCCGCCGCGGCAGGCTCATCGCCACGCCCAGCGGGTAGTGGTGTGTCGGGGTGCAGTAGAGCAGCCGCGCCTCGGGCTCCAGCGCCAGGCCGGCGGCGACGTCCAGCCCCTGCCCGTCGACCGGCACCGGGACGATCCGCAGCCGGTGCTGGCGCAGGCAGGCCAGCGCCGCCGGGTAGCACGGGTCCTCGATCCAGGCGGGATCGCCCTCCTGCGCCACGGCGCGCAGCACCAGGTCCAGCCCCTGCTGGCTGCCCGAGACGATGGCGATGCGGTCGGCATCGCAGGCGACGGAGCGGGAGACGCGGAGGTATTCGGCCAGGGCCTCGCGCAGCGGCCGGTGGCCCATCGGGTCGCCATAGCCGCGCTGGCGCACGCCGATGCCGCGCAGGTGGCGCTGCACCAGCCGGCCCCAGGCGCGCTCGGTGGCCGGGTGCATGCCGCAGAAGCCGGCGGCGAAGGGCACGGTCTCGCCGCGCCAGGCCGGGGCTACGGCGGCCTTGCCCGGGTGCTCGGCCGGCGCGGCCGGCTGGTCCTTCGCCTCGATCCCGGCGGCGACATAGGTGCCGGCACCGACCCGGCCGGCGACCACGCCCTCGGCCTGCAGCTGGTCATAGGCGGCGACCACGGTGGTGCGCGACACGCCGAGCCGGTCGGCCAGGATCCGGGTCGCCGGCAGCCGCGTGCCGGCCGGCACCACCCGACGGGCGATCAGGTCGCGCAGCGCCAGGTGCAGCTGCTGGAACAGCGGCCGGCGGTCGTCCGGGTCGAGCCCGAGATCGATCAGGTCGATCCAGGAGACCGGGCGGTCACGCACCGCCCGACCGGAGGGACGCCCGGTCATGGGACGACGACGGTCATGCGGATCTGGTCGCGAGCCGCCTGTACTTGTCTTCCAACCGGTCGAACACGTCGGCAGCGGGCTTGACCCGACCTGCCTGGGCATCGGCCAGGCCCCGCGCCAGCGACGCGTCGAGGGCCGACAGGCGACGCAACACTTCGCTCCTGGATCTATAATGGCCGGGCTCGACTAGCTTCGCCATCGGCAGTCCTTCCTGGCCGGCCTGTGACAGGAGGTCATCATAAAACATCAATCCGTCATGGCGAGCCCCGAAGGGGCGTGGCCATCCAGGGCCACTCGCACCGGCCCCTGGATGGCCACGGCGCTGCGCGCCTCGCCATGACGAGGAGGAGATTGGAGAGCCAATCCAGGAGGCCGTCGGCGTCACCCCTGGCGCAGCCGCGCCACCAGGTCCGGCAGGGAGGCGATCTGGAAGCCCTTCTCCGCCGCCTCGGCGACCAGCGCGGCGGCGTCGCCGCGGCCGGCCAGGACCTCGCCCGCGGCCCAGAGCAGGGTCGAGCGGGTGCCGCTGCGGCAATGCATCACCACCGGCTTCGGCGCCGAGTCCAGGGCCTGCCGCATCGCCTCGACATCGCCCGGCGCGATCGAGGAGGAGGTGACCGGGATGTGGATGTAGGTCAGGCCCAGCCGCTCGGCCTCGGCCCGCGCCTGCTCGGCCGGCAACTGGCCCGGCTCCTCGCCGTCCGGCCGGTTGTTGATCAGGGTCCGCGCGCCCGAGGCCGCGATCTCCGCGATCGCCGCGCGGTCCACCTGCGCCGCCGCGTACAGCTCCGGGGCGATCTCCGTCAGCTTGGCCATGGTCTTCCCTCTCACGTGACCTGCGCCTGGGCTTCGACCGCCTTGGGCCGGCGCAGGATGATGATGCCGACGCCGATCAGCGTGGCGATGCCGCCGAGCAGCAGCGTCCAGCTGGCCGGCTCTCCCAGGAACAGCACGCCCGACAGCACGCCGAACACCGGCACCAGCAGCGTATAGGGCATGGTCTGGTTGACGGAATAGGTGCGCAAGAGCCGGTACCAGATGGCGTAGGACAGGATGACGACGACCACCGCCTGGAAGGCGACGGCGATCCACGCCCACCCGCTGGCCTGGGTCACCGCCTGCCACTGGCCGTCCTCGATCAGCAGCGAGGCGACGAGCAGCATCGGCGCGGCGAACAGCGACATCCAGCCATTGATGGTGGAGGGGTCGAGATCCGTCATCCGCTTCATCTGGATGTTGGCTCCCGCCCAGACGATCGCCGCCAGCACGATCAGGCCGATCGCCCACAGGGCCGAGCTGTGCCGCGGCTCGCCGGCCAGGATGGCGACGCCGCCGATCGCCACCGCCATGCCGAGCGCCCGGCGCCAGCCGATCCGGTCGCCGAAGAACAGCATCGCCATGGCCGCCGAGGCCGGCACCTGGACCTGGATGACGATCGCCGCCACCGCGGCATCGACATGCGCCAGCCCGGTGAACATCAGCGAGAAATGTGTCAGCCCCAGCATCACCGCCAGGATCAGTACATCGCGCCAGCGCCCGCGCGGCCGGCGCACGAAGGGCACCAGCAGCAGCGCCACCAGGCCGAAGCGCAGCGCCATGAACAAGAGCGGCGGCAGCTCCGCGAGGCCGTATTTGGCGATCACGAAGTTGTAGCCCCAGATCAGCATGACGCCGAGGGTCAGCAGCAGGTCGACCGGCCGCATCATCAGGCGCCGAGCTCCTCCGCCAGGGCCGCGAGCTCGAGCCAGCGCTCCTCCGCCGCCTCCCGCTCCGCCTCCGCCGCAGCCAGCCGGGCAGACTTCCTGGCGAAGCCGTCGGGGTCGCGGGCGTAGAGGCCGGGGTCGTGCAGCGCTTCGCCGAGCCGGGCGATCTCGGTGGTCAGCGCCTCGATCCGGCCGGGCAGCAGGTCGAGCTCGCGCTGGTCCTTGAAGCTGAGCTTGGTGCGCGGCTTCGGCGCCGCCGGCTTGGCCGCCGCGGACGGCCGGGCCGCCGGGGCGGACGCCGCGGCCGGCGCCGGGCGCTGGCGCAGATAGTCGGTGTAGCCGCCGACATACTCCGTGACCCGGCCCTGGCCCTCGACCGCGATCACCGAGGTCACCAGCCGGTCGAGGAAGTCACGGTCGTGGCTGACCAGGATCAGCGTGCCCTGGAAATCCGCCAGCACCTCCTCCAGCAGGTCCAGCGTCTCCAGGTCCAGATCGTTGGTCGGCTCGTCCAGGATCAGCAGGTTGCTGGGCCGGGCGAACAGCTTGGCCAGCAGCAGCCGGCCGCGCTCGCCGCCCGACAGGCTCTTCACCGGGCTGAACATGCGCGAGGAATCGAACAGGAAGTCGCCGAGATAGGAGGCGATGTGCCGCTTCTGGTCGCCGACCTGGACATGGTCGCCGCCATGCGGCAGCAGCACGTCGCGCAGCGTGGCCTCGGGGTCGAGAGCGACGCGGGTCTGGTCGTAATAGGCGGGCTCCACCCCCGGCCCC
The DNA here is from genome assembly GCF_038440215.1 of Inquilinus sp. OTU3971. Taxonomy (NCBI): domain Bacteria; kingdom Pseudomonadati; phylum Pseudomonadota; class Alphaproteobacteria; order Rhodospirillales; family Rhodospirillaceae; genus Inquilinus; species Inquilinus sp. OTU3971. Next base: position 30,804 of record NZ_JASATH010000067.1, read on the forward strand.
AGCCGCACCGTCCCGGAATCCGGCCGCTCGGCCCCGGTCAGCACCTTGACCAGGGACGATTTGCCGGCGCCGTTCGGGCCGATCACGCCGATCCGGTCGCCGCGCGCCACGCGGGTGGAGAAGTCGCGGACGATGACGGTGTCGCCATAGGCCTTGGACACATGCTCGGCCTCGATCACACGGACCGCGCCCCGGCCGGCCTCGGCGATGCCCAGCGCCGCGACGCCCTGGCGGTCGATCTGGGACCGGCGTTCGGCCCGCATCGCATAGAGGTTGCGCAGGCGGCCCTGGTTGCGCTTGCGCCGGGCGCTGATGCCCTGGCGCGACCAGGTGGTCTCGGACGCGATCCGCTTGTCGAGCCGCGCCCGCTCCGCCTCCTCCTGCGCCAGGATGGTCTCGCTCCATTCATCGAACTCGGCGAAGGGCTTGTCCATCTGCCGCAGCACGCCGCGGTCGATCCACCAGGCGCGCTGCACCAGCGCGTTCAGGAAGGCGCGGTCGTGGCTGATCAGCAGCAGCGCACCGCGCCAGGCCTTCAGCTCGCCCTCCAGCCATTCGATGGTCGGCAGGTCGAGATGGTTGGTCGGCTCGTCCAGCAGCAGCACGTCGGGCTCGCCGACCACGGCGTGGGCGATGGCGGCGCGCCGCCCCTCCCCGCCCGACAGCGTCCCGGTCGACCGGTCGCCGTCCAGCTTGACCGCGGCCAGCACCTGCTCGACCCGCCAATGGTCATGGGCCCGGTCGGCGGGCAAGGCGGAGGCGACGTAGTCGGCCACGGTGGCGTGGATGGACAGGTCCGGCTCCTGCGCAAGGTAGGCGATGCGGATGCCGGGCTGGACGAAGCGCTCGCCGCCGTCGAGGTCGATCGTCCCGGCCAGCGCCTTCAGGATGGTCGACTTGCCGCTGCCGTTGCGGCCGACCAGGCAGGCCTTATCGCCGGCCGAGAGCGCCAGGTCGACGCCGGTCCAGAGGGGGGCGCCGCCGAAGGTGACGGCGGCGTTGCGGAGGCCGAGCAGGAGGGTCATGCGCCAAGGATCCGAGAGAGGCCGCCCTTGTCGCAACTATGGCCGGGCTTGGCTACCGCGGATTGGTCATGCCGGACCTTCCGCCATGGTCAGCGATCTCCCACGTCGGCATCGCCGGGCGTCGGCGGGGCGAGCGGCGTGAAGGCGCAGCGGTCGGGCTTGATGTCGATCAGCGGCGTGCCGTCGAGGCAATCCAGCCCCCGCACCAGCAGGGTCGAGCCCTCGATGCCGAGCAGCGTGACCATGGCGGTGCCGATCGGGTTGGGCCGCACCGGCGAGCGCAGCGAGAAGGTGCCGCGGGTGGTGCCGTCGCTCTTCGGGCTCTGCAGCACCAGGTCGCGGCGCGACCGGTGCAGCCAGTACAGGATCTCCAGCGTCTCGTATTCGGCGACGCCGGCCAGCGCCTGGTCCCAGGGCGGGAACACCTCGATCCGGCAGGTCGGGCCGTCCGGCCGGCCCTGGCGCGGGCAGTCCATGCGCGAGGTCCAGGGGGTGCGGATGCGGCCGATGAAGACCAGGCCGGCATCGACCGCCTCGGGCCATTCGACGGCGCGTTCGGCCGCCCGGATCTCGTCCTCGCGCACCATGCGGACCTCCAACTCCCGTGCCGCTTCGCCATATAGAGCGATATACGGCGGCGGGCGAGAGGCTTGATGCCGCGGAAGGCATCGAGCCGATGCGCCGCACTATGGAGTTGGTTGCCGGAAGCGAGCAGCCATGCGGCAGCCGCAAATCCCAGATACAACCGGCATGGCCGAGCTCGACCAGTCCGGACCATTTCTGAAGCGCCGAGGGACCGACGGCATCGCTGCCGGCGTTGTGCGTCAAAGGATTTCGACATGCGCGTTCTCCTCGTCGGCAGCACCGGTTTTCTCGGGAGGGCGATCCGCACCGCCCTCGCGCGTCGCGGCCATCAAATCGTCCCGCTTGGCCGGGACCAGGGGTACGACCTCGAACATGCGGCCTCGCTCGAGCGCGCGGCGCCGCGCCGGGCGGATGTCGAGGGGATCGTCATCGCCGCCGGCCATCTGACCGATGACGACGAGAGGGCGGCCCGGATGACCGACGGCATCACCGCCCTTCTCGACCAGGCCGCGGCGGCCCGGGTCGCGAACCTCGTGCTGATCTCCAGCATCGGCGCCGATCCCGAGGCACCGGTCGCATCCTTGCGTGCGAAGGCCGCGCAGGAACATGCCCTGCTCGACCACCGGCGCGGCAACCCCTCGCTCAACTGGACGATCATCCGGCCCTCGCTGGTCTGCGGCCCGGGCGGCGCGAGCTCGCATCTGCTCGCCAGCCTTGCCAGCCTACCGCTGCGCCCGCGCATCCGGTCCGGCCCGTTCCGTCCCCTGCATGTGGACGATCTCGCCGAGGCGGTGGTCCGGCTGCTGGCCTCGCCCCGGAGCGACGAGGCCGCTATCGACGCCTGCGGTCCCGACCGGGTCGATCTCGAAGGGTATCTCCGCGCCTTCGAGCAGGACGGCCGGCGCGCCCTGTCGCTGCCGGTTCCGGCCGGGCTGGAGCGGCTCTTCTTCCGGCTCGCGGGCCTGCTCCGCCTGCCGCTCGCGGGCGATGCGATGCTTCGGGTCCTGCGCGCCGGCGCAGATGGCGATCCCGAGGCGCTGCCTCGGAGAACCGGCGTGACGCCGAGACCGCTGGCGGTCGCCGCCGGCAGCCTGATGCCGGCGTCGCCGGTGCTGCGCCGGCTGCTGGTACTCGGCCTCGCCCCGTTCTGGATCTGGTCTGGGCTCTGTTCGATCTGGCTGTGGCCGGTCGACCAGAGCGTCGACATGGCCAGGCAGGCCGGCGTGCCCGATGCCCTTGTCGTCGCCTCGGTCTATGCCGGCGGCATCCTCGATGTCGTCATCGGCGCCGCGATGCTGCCGCGCGCGACACAGTACCCGGCCGCGCTCGCCGCAGTCGCGGTGACGGCCGCCTATGTCGCGGTCATGACCTTCGGCGCGCCGGAGCTCTGGCTCCACCCGCTCGGGCCCGCGGCGAAGGGGCTGCCGCTCGCCGCTGCGGCCCTCGGCCTGGCCATGCTGGCCAAGGCAGATCCCGTCCGTCCGAGAAAGGGCTAGACCCGATGGACCTCTACATGGTCCTCAAATATGTGCATGTGATCAGCTCGACGATCATCTTCGGCACCGGTCTCGGCACGGCCTTCCAGATGTGGATGGCGCACCGGCGCGGCGACGTGGGCGCCATCGCCGTCGTCGCGCGCAACGTCGTTCGCGCCGACTGGTATTTCACCACGCCCGCGGTGATCGTCCAGCCGCTGTCGGGGGCCGCGATGATGCATATGGCAGGCTTTCAGGCCAGGGACGGCTGGCTCGCCCTGTCGCTCGGCCTCTATGCGCTCGCCGGCGCGTGCTGGCTGCCGGTGGTCTGGCTGCAGATCCGGGCCGCGCGGCTGGCGGAGCAGGCGGCGGCGGCCGGGCAGCCGCTGCCGCCGGCCTATCACCGAATCTTACGGCTCTGGTTCCTGCTCGGCTGGCCGGCCTTCATCGCGGTCCTGGTGATCTTCTGGCTGATGCTGACGAAGCCGATGATCTGACCGGCTCCATGCGCGGGACGGCCGCCTGCCGCTACGCCAGCTTGCGCTCGCGCCGGATGATGTCGTAGGCGGCGTTGATCCGGGCCATCTTGTCGGTAGCGATGGCGATGAAGTCGGCCGGCATGCCACGGGCGATCAGCCGGTCCGGGTGGTGTTCGCGGATCAGCCGGCGATAGGCCGACTTCAGGCTCTCGTCGTCGATCTGCCGCTCGACCCCCAGCACGCCGTAGGGGTCGACGTCGCAGCCGGCGCATTCCTCGGCGCAGAGCCGGTGGAAATCGGCCTGGGCGAGGCCGAACAGCCCGGCCACGGCGCGCAGATAGTCGAGCTCCGCCGGCTTCACATCGCCATCGGCCTTGGCGATGGTGAACAGGCACTGCAGCAGTTCCTCCAGCACCTCCGGCCGGTCCTTGAACATGCCGGCGAGCTGCCGCGCATAGGGCTCGAACCCGGCGGAATCGCGGCGCGCCAGGTTGAACAGGCGCTCGACATTCGCGTCTTCCTCCGGCGGCACGCGGAAGACCCGGCGGAAGGCCGCCACCTCCTCCGCCGTCACCGCGCCGTCGGCCTTCGCCATCTTGGCGCCCAGCGCGATCACGCCGATGGTGAAGGCGATGTGCTGGGTGGCGTCGCCATCCACCGCCGGCTGGCCGCGATACCAGTCGACGGCATGGCCGGCCACGGCGCCCAGCAGCGCCCCGATCGGGCCGCCCATGGCCAAGCCAGCGGCCGCGCCGACGATCTTACCCCAAATGCCGCTCATCCCTCGTTCCGTTCGCCGACACGCCGCCCCTCGAGGGCCATGATAGCAGGTCGCGCGGCGGAACGGAGGGGCCGCGATGACGCGGGTCCGGACCCGGGTCAGCTGGCCTCCGCCGGGTTGCGCAGATAGTAGCGCCGGGTCGGGAACACCGCCTTGATCGTGGCGAAGTCCGCCGATCCGGCCGAACCGCCGCCGGCCGGCAGCTTCGCCGCCGCCTCGTCGATCAGCTCGATGCGGGCGCGGGTGCCGGGGTGGGTGGAGAACAGCGAGGTGGTCTTGTCCTCGCCCGACGGCACCAGCGAGTCCAGGGTCTTGAAGATCGCCGAGGCCTGGCGCGGGTCGTAGCCGGTGGCGCGGAACACGGTCAGCACATAGGCGTCGGCCTCGCGCTCATGGCCGCGGGAGTAGCCGGAGGTGATCAGCTCGGACACCGCCGGGGTGAGGGCGTCGAGCCCTCGGCTGGTCAGGTCGTTCAGGCCGGAGACTTGGGCGTTGATCTCTGTCTGGACCACCCCCTTGCCGAATTGGACCAGCCTGTCGGCAAAGCCCTTGTCATCCAGTTCCGCCACCTGGTGGCTGAGCTCGGCATGGCCCATCTCGTGCGCGATCACCGCCGCCAGCTCGGACTCACTGCCGGCATAGCGCAGCAGGCCCTTGTTGATGCCCAGCTTGCCGCCCGGCAGCGCCCAGGCATTCGGGGTGTTGTCGTCCAGCACCGTGATCTCCCAGCGGAACTGCCGCCTGGAAACCCGGAACAGCGGTTCGGAGAAGCTGCGCACTGCCGATTGGACCCGCGCGTTGGAATAGGCCCCGCCCGATTGCGCGATCAGGCGCGGATACAGCCCCTGGCCCAGTGCGGACTCGTCGACCGAGCCCGCCTTGTTGTCCGAGGCGAACAGCCCGCCGAGCGTGTTCGCCGCGCCGACCGGATCGTTGGCGTAATTCTGCGCGGTCTGGCAGCCGCCGAGCGCGAGCGCCGCGAGGCTGGTGCCGGCCCCGGCGAGAAAGAAGCGGCGGGGCAGGGTGGTGAATGGCGTGTTCAAAATATCCCCCTCATTTCGTGGTCAGACTAAAGCTGCGGTCCCAGTCGGCCGGCGGCGGCGCCTGGGCGTAGGCCGTGGCGCGGTCGCGGTAGAGCGCGGCGGCCGGATCGGTGTCGGCCAACTCCGCGAAGCGGTCCGCCGCCTCGGCGAAGCGGCGGCGGGTATAGAGCGCCAGGGCGGCGTGGAACCGGCGCACC
>NZ_JASATH010000068.1:0-36261 GCF_038440215.1 Inquilinus sp. OTU3971
CGGGGGGGGGGGCCCCCCCCCCCCCCCCCCCCCCCCCCCCCCCGCCATGTCCGGGAAGCGGCGGCAGACCTCGAGCGCGTCGGTGACCTCGCGGGCGAAGTAGTCGACCAGCACGGTCAGCGCCTCGTCCGGGTACACCTCGTGGAACATCTCCGCGGCACGGACGGTCGAGCCGGCATAGCCGATCAGGGCATGCGGCATGGTGCCGAGGCCGTCTGTCTGGCCGAAGAAATGCGCCGTGGCGTCGGTGGCGTTGCCGATGAAGCCCTTGGCGTCGTGCTTGCGCCGGGCCCGGGCCGAGCCGACGCTGGCGGCATAGGCCATCGACTCCGCCATCTCGGTGCCGGCGCAATGCCGCGCATCCATCGCCAGGAAGGCGGCGCGGGACAGCTCGGCGCACATGGTGTAGGCGTTGTAGGCGGCGACGCAGGCGGGACCCAGCTTCTGCAGCAGCACCGTCTCGCAATCGACCAGGTGGCGCAGCGGGCCGGTGATGTAGAGCAGCGGCTCGCCCGACCCGACCCATTTGCCCTCGGCGTAGCGCAGCTCGATCTCGACCGTGAAGCCGCGCTCCTTCGCCACTTGCTGCAGCCATTCGATCGCCAGCCGCGGCGCCGCCACCACCGGCCGGCGCATGAACACGGCGTAGGTGACGCGGGTGTCGCCGAAGCGCTCCACGATCCCCTTGGTCCGCAGGAAGTACTTGTCGGTCCAGCGCGACAGCTCGTCGACCGAAGGGGTCATGGACGCCGTTCCCTTGGAAGGGTTGCTATTCCGCAGCCGCGGCACGACGGGCAGCATCCTGGGCGCTGCGCTCCTGCTTCAGCTTCTCGGCGATCAGGAACGCCAGCTCCAGCGACTGGCTGGCGTTCAGCCGCGGGTCGACCGCGGTCTGGTAGCGCAGCGACAGCGCCTCGTCGGTGATGGCCTGGGCGCCGCCGGTGCATTCGGTGACGTCCTGGCCGGTCATCTCGAAATGCACGCCGCCGGGATGAGTGCCCTCGGCGCGGTGCACGTCGAAGAAGTCGCGAACCTCGGACAGGATCCGGTCGAACGGCCGGGTCTTGTAGCCGGAGGGCGAGGAGATGGTGTTGCCGTGCATCGGGTCGCAGCACCAGACCACGGTGCGGCCCTCGTCGCGCACCCGGCGCAGCAGCGGCGGCAGCTTGTCCACCACCTTGTCGGCGCCCATGCGCACGATCAGGGTCAGCCGGCCGGCCTCGTTCTCCGGGTTCAGCGCGTCGATCAGACGGATCAGGTCGTCGGGGTCCAGCGACGGGCCGCATTTCAGGCCCAGCGGGTTCTTCACCCCGCGCAGGAACTCGACATGCGCGCCGTCGGCCTGGCGGGTGCGGTCGCCGATCCACAGCAGATGGGCCGAGACGTCGTACCAATCGCCCGTGGTGCTGTCGATCCGGGTCAGCGCCTGCTCATAGGGCAGCAGCAGCGCCTCGTGGCTGGTGTAGAAGTCGGTCTCGCGGATCGCCGGCGTGGTCTCGGCGGTGACCCCACAGGCGGCCATGAACTCCAGCGCCTCGTCGATCCGGCTGGCGAAGGCCTCGTAGCGTTCGCCCTGCGGCGACCGGGTGACGAAGCCTAGGTTCCACTGATGCACCTTGTGCAGGTCGGCATAGCCGCCCTGGGCGAAGGCGCGCAGCAGGTTCAGCGTGGCGGCCGACTGGTTGAAGGCCTGCACCATGCGGGCCGGGTCGGGGATGCGCGAGGCCTCGTCGAACTCGACGCCGTTGACGATGTCGCCGCGATAGGACGGCAGCGAGACGCCGTCGATCGTCTCCATGTCGGCGGAGCGCGGCTTGGCGAACTGCCCGGCCATGCGGCCGACCTTCACCACCGGCAGGCCGCCGCCGAAGGTCAGGATCACCGCCATCTGCAGCAGCACGCGGAAGGTGTCGCGGATCTTGTCCGGATGGAACTCGGCGAAGCTCTCGGCGCAGTCGCCGCCCTGCAGCAGGAATGCCTTGCCCGAAGCGACGCGGCCGAGCGCCGCCTTCAGCGAGCGGGCCTCGCCGGCGAAGACCAGCGGCGGATATTTCGACAGGGTCTGCTCCGCCGCCGCCACCTTGGCCGCGTCGGGATATTGCGGCATCTGCCTCACCGGCAGCGCGCGCCAGGAGTCAGGGGTCCACCGTTCCGCCATCGCCGTATACTCCGCACCTTACGCCCCTGCCCGCACTCTCCCCATGGCGGCCAGGACCGGATGTGAGGCTATACGCCTGCGCCTCCGGCTTTGCCAGCGTCGCAGCGCAGCCCTCTCATGACAAGAACCGCGTGCGGCCTGGACTGCTATGCGGGCTTGTCCGCCGCGAGCAGCAGGAAGGGGGGCCGGCGCCGCTGCAGCGCGAGCTCCGGCCGGGCCTTCAGCGCCGCCGGATCGGCCTCGGGCTCCTCCAGTCGCGCCAGGGTCAGCCCGGCGTCGACCAGGCCGTTCACATAGCTGGCGACGGTGCGGTGGTGCTTGACCACCCCATCGACGAACCAGCGCGTGTCGCGCGCGCCCTCCTCGCCATAGCGGTCGACCGGCCAATGCAGTTCGGCGCCGGCGGCGTCGCGATGCCACTGCCCGCCGCCCAGCGCGGTGCACATCGGATGCTCGACCGAGAAGACGAAGCGGCCGCCCGGGGCCAGCGCCGCCGCGATCCGCCGAACCGCGCCCGCATAGTCGGCGACGTAGTGCAGGGCGAGCGACGAGACGGCGAGGTCGAACACCCCCTCTTCCACCGCCAGTGTCTCGATCGCCGCCTGCTCGTAGCGGATGGCCGGATCGTCCGTGCGCCGCCGGGCTTCCGCCAGCATCTTCTCCGACACATCGACTGCCAGAACCGAGGCGGCACCCTGCGCCCGAGCCTTACGGGCGAAATCGCCGAAGCCGCAGCCGAGATCGAGGATGCGCAGCCCGGCGAGCGAGGCCGGCAGCAGCCGCGCCAGCGCCGGCTGCTCCAGCACCGCGTTCAGCCCGCTCTCTGCTTCGCGCAGCGCGGCATAGCCGGCGAAGAAGGTCGGGTCGTCATAGATGTTCTGCGGTGCGTCGCTCATTGCGCCAGCCCCGGGCTGGCCGGTCGCTCGACCTTGCTGCGCATGGTCACGAACTCCTCCGCCGCAGTCGGGTGGATGCCGATGGTGGCGTCGAACTGCGCCTTGGTGGCGCCGCAGGTCAGGGCGATGCCCAGGCCCTGGACGATCTCCGGCGCGTCCGGCCCCACCATGTGGCAGCCCAGCACCCGGTCGGTCTCGGGATCGACCACCAGCTTCATCAGCGTCCGCTCCTCCCGCCCCGACAGGGTGTGGCGCATCGGGCGGAACACCGCGCGGTAGACATCGACCTCGCCATGGCGCTGCCGCGCCGCCGCCTCGGTCAGCCCGACCGTGCCGATCGGCGGGTTGGAGAACACCGCGGTCGGCACGTTCTCGTAGGACGGCACCCGCGGCTTGCCGCCGAACAGCGTGTCGGCCAAAGCGTGGCCCTCGGCGATCGCCACCGGCGTCAGGTTCAGCCGGTCGGTGACGTCGCCCAGCGCGTAGATGTTGGGCACGCTGGTCCGGTACTGCTCGTCGACCACGATGGCGCCGTCGGCATCGACCGCGACGCCGACCGTCTCCAGCCCCAGCCCGGCCGAGTTCGGCTTGCGGCCGGTGGCGTACATCACCCCGTCGGCGGCGATCACCTCGTCATTGCTCAGCGTCACCGCCAGGGCGTCGCCGACCTTGGCGATGCCTTCGACCCCGCAGCCGAGGCGGAGATTGACCCCGGCCTTGCCCAGCTCGGTGGCGAGGTGGACCCGCAGGTCGTCGTCGAAGCCGCGCAGCACCATGTCGCCGCGATGCACCAGCGTCACCTCGGCGCCCAGGCCGTGGAAGATGCCGGCGAACTCCACGGCGATGTAGCCGCCGCCGACGATCACCACGCGCCGCGGCATCCGTTCCAGATGGAACGCCTCGTTCGAGGTGAAGGCGTGCTCGCGCACCCCGGGCCGGTCCGGCAGCACCGGCCAGCCGCCGGTCGCGACCAGGATGCGGTCGGCGGTGACGCGCTTGCCGCCGACATCGATCGTGTGGGCGTCGACCAGCACCGCGCGGGCGTCGAACATGGTGGCGCCGGCATTGGTCAGCAGCTTGCGGTAGATGCCGTTCAACCGGCCGATCTCGGCGTCCTTGCGGGCGATCAGCGTCGCCCAGTCATGGGCCGCGCCCGGCACGGTCCAGCCGAAGCCGGCGGCGTCCTCGAAATCGGCGGAGAAATGCGCCGCCATGGCCAGCAGCTTCTTCGGCACGCAGCCGACATTGACGCAGGTGCCGCCCCAGTAGCGCTCCTCGGCGATGCCGACCCGGGCGCCGTGCTGCGCCGCGATCCGGGCCGAGCGCACGCCGCCCGAGCCACCGCCGATGACGAAATAGTCGAAATCGAATCCGCTCATGGCATGTCCGGACCGCCTGGCGCGGTCAAAGCGGCGCGACCGAGGACCGGCCGCGCGGGAAGGGGTTCACCCCGCATTTGGGCCGCGGAACCCCATCCAGGCAAGCCCGCTCGACCCGCAGGGCCGCTATGCCTGACCCGTCTCAGCGCGCGGGCCGCAGCGAGTTCGTGGTTCCGTCCGCCTGGCCGATGATCGCCTGCTCGGCGCCGCCGAGGAACAGACCGGTCTCGACCACGCCGGCGATCGACTTGATCGCCCGCTGCAGCCCGTCCGGGTCGCGGATCGGCGCGAAGCCGCCGCAATCCAGGACCAGGTTGCCGCCATCGGTGCGCACCGCCGCGCCGTCGCGTTGCCGCAGAACCGGGGCGCCGCCGAGGGCCGAGAGGCGCCGGGCCGTCGCTTCCCAGCCGAACGCGGTGACCTCGACCGGCAGCGGCGCCTTCTCGCCGAGCACCTCGACGATCTTCGAGGCGTCGACCACGGCGACGAAACGGGCCGAGGCCTCGGCCACGATCTTCTCGCGCAGCAGCGCCCCGCCCAGCCCCTTGATCAGGCGCAGCGTGCCGCGCTCGACCTCGTCCGCCCCGTCGACGCAGAGGTCGAGCGCCTCGGTCGCGGCGAAGTCGGTCAAAGGGATGCCGAGCGCGCGCGCCCGCTCGGCCGTCTGCTCCGAGGTCGGGATGCCGGTGATGCGCAGCCCCTCGTTCCGGATGCGGCGGCCCAGCGCCTCCAGCACCCAGCGCACGGTCGAGCCGGTGCCGAGGCCGAGCCGCATGCCGTCCTCGACCAGCGCCGCCGCGGCCTCGCCCGCGGCGCGCTTGCCCTGCTCCTGCGGCGACAGCGTCTCGGTCATCGGTTCAGCCCGCCCATGCACAGGTATTTGACCTCGAGATAGTCCTCGATGCCGTAATGCGAGCCTTCGCGGCCGAGGCCGCTCTCCTTCACCCCGCCGAAGGGCGCGACGGCGGTCGAGATCAGCCCCTCATTGATGCCGACGATGCCGTATTCCAGCGCCTCGCCGACCCGCCAGATCCGGCCGATGTCGCGGCTGTAGAAATAGGAGGCGAGGCCGAACTCGGTGTCGTTGGCCATCCGGATCGCCTCCTCCTCGGTCTTGAATCGGAACAGCGGCGCCAGCGGGCCGAAGGTCTCCTCCTTCGCCACCTTCATCTCCGGCGTGACGTCGGTCAGGATCGTCGGCTGGAAGAAGGTGCCGCCCAGGGCGTGGCGCTTGCCGCCGAGCGCAACGTGCGCGCCCTTCTCCAGGGCATCGGCGATGTGCTCCTCGACCTTCTCGACCGCCTTCATGTTGATCAACGGCCCCTGCTGCGCGCCGTCGGTCATGCCGTCGGCCACCTTCAGCTTGCCGACCGCCTCGGCCAGCTTGGCGGCGAAGGCGTCGTAGACCCCGTCCTGCACCAAGAGGCGGTTGGCGCAGACGCAGGTCTGGCCGGTGTTGCGGTATTTCGAGGCGATCGCCCCCTGCACCGCGGCGTCGAGATCGGCGTCGTCGAAGACGATGAAGGGCGCGTTGCCGCCCAGCTCCATCGACACCTTCTTCACGGTGGAAGCGGATTGCTGGATCAGCAGCTTGCCGATCTCGGTCGAGCCGGTGAAGGTGACCTTGCGCACGATCGGGCTCGACGTCATCTCGCCGCCGATCTCGCTGGCGCTGCCGGTGATGACCGAGAACACGCCGGCCGGAATGCCGGCGCGCTCCGCCAGCTCGGCCAGCGCCAGAGCCGAATAGGGCGTCTCGCTGGCCGGCTTGACCACCATGGTGCAGCCGGCGGCCAGCGCCGCGCCGGCCTTGCGGGTGATCATCGCCGCCGGGAAGTTCCAGGGCGTGATCGCGGCGCAGACGCCGATCGGCTGCTTGATCACGACGATGCGGCGGTCGCCGGCCGGCGCCGGAATGGTGTCGCCGTAGATTCGCTTGCCCTCCTCGGCGAACCATTCGACGAAGCTGGCGGCATAGGCGATCTCACCGCGGCTCTCGGCCAGCGGCTTGCCCTGCTCCGCCGTCATCAGCTTCGCCAGGTCCTCCTGATTCGCCAGCATCAGCTCGAACCAGCGGCGCAGAATCGCGAACCGCTCCTGCGCCGTCTTGGCGCGCCAGGCGGGCCAGGCCTTGTCGGCGGCGGCGATGGCGCGGCGGGTCTCGGCGGCGCCGGCACGCGGCACGCTGCCCAGCCTGGCGCCGTCGGCCGGGTTGGTGACCTCGATCACCCGCCCGTCATCGGCGTCCGCCCAGCGCCCGTCGAGATAGCATTGTTGGCGGAAAAGCTTCGAGTCGGTGAGCTGCATCGGTTCGGTCTCCCTCTTCTCGGCGCATCCGGCCGCCTGAATCTCGGAAGGAGTTGTAGCGCGGCCGGCGGAAGACGGCCAAGGCGTCCAATATTTTGCTATGCGCCGGACGCGGGGCTCGCCGCCTCGCCGCAAGGTCCGAAACCGGAACATTGGTTGATTTTGTCGGACAAAGAATGCATTAGCAGCCGCTTCGCTTTGGAGCTATCAAGTAGCCATCCCAGTCAATTGAACCCGTCAACTTTCCAACATCGTGTCGATGGCCGGACGATTAGGCACACGAAACGACCTATGCACTCGGCAAAAGACGAATATTTTTTTTACGCTCGCCTGCAATACATGAACCCCCATCGCTTCTGTACTGGCGTTCCAAAGTGGGCGGGAATCGGGCGAAAGCGTGTCATTTTTGCTTGGCGGGAATATTTCAGAATGTTACTAGACATCCTTGCCGGTGAGGGGGCGGTGACTGGGGTCACCGGACGAGCCGGACGGAAAGGCGCTGCATCCGTTTGGAGCGCCAAGGGAGCGAGTGCAGTCCGATTGAAACAGCGCAGGGGGGACGGGCCAGTGATGACCCGCGACACTGACTATGACTTCAGAATCCGCCATCGGGCCAAGCGCCCACTCAGTACCCTCACTGCAAGTCTGCTGACGCTCGTTTGTAGCGTCGCCCTTCTCAGCGAAACCGCACACGCTGCCTCGCGCACCACGCGCGAGTTGAATGCGGCGGCTGCCGCAGCCGCCGGGCAGCCCAGCGATCAGGTCGAAGGCGCCGTCCGCGATGCCGCGGCCACCCGCCAGGCCGCGACGGACCAGCCCGCCAGTCCGGCACCGGGCACCCAGCGGAAGACGGCCACTGCCCCGGCGCCCCGGGCTCGCCCTCAAGCTCCCGTTGCGGTCGATGCGTCGATCCCGCGCACCCAGCTGACGGCCCGCAATGTCACCGAGCAGCGGCAGATCCAGCGCGTCTCGACGCTGAAGGCCCAACACCGCCGCTGGTCCTGCGTCCCCTTCGCCCGCGAGCTGACCGGCTTCCAGATCTCCGGCGACGCCTGGCGCTGGTGGGACGCTGCCTCTGGCCGCTACAACCGTGGCCGCATGCCGGTCGCCGGCTCGGTGATCGTGCTGAAGCGCACCGGTTCGATGCGGCGCGGCCATGTCGCGGTGGTGCGCCGGGTGGTCAGCTCCCGCGAGATCATCGTCGACCAGGCCAATTGGGCGCCGCGCGGTCGGGTGAACGAGCCGTCCCGGGTGATCGACGTCTCGGCGAAGAACGACTGGAGCCAGACCCGCTTCTGGCATCAGCCGACCGGCCAGATGGGAACCTCGGTCTATCCGACCTACGGCTTCATCTACGCCCCGAACACCCAGGTCGCCGAACGCGCCGACTGACGGACCGCTTCCCGCTCCCGGTTCCAGCAAGGCCCGCCGCGATTGCCGGCGGGCCTTCGTCTTTTGTGGGCTTGCAAGCGGAAGCGCCTTCCTTCCGCAAAGAAGATCGCGGCTTTTCATCGGATCATTCCAACAACCCGAATTATTAATTCTTCTCCATAACACTTGAACTTTGGCCTGGGCTCTCTTCGACAAGCAAACAATGCATCGAAGATATATACGAAACTGTAAATACCGAAACCTCGGAAGAGCGATTATTTCTAATGGTGCCGCGTCCCGGCCGCCAATCGGCCGAGCCACGGCCGAGCGTTCCCAGTGAGCAGCGACGACATCGTGAGCACCGAGGCGGCCCGATCCGCATCCGTTATCGAGTCCCCGGCCGCACCGGGGACGCACCGTCCCGGCCCGGCGCCGGCCGGAGCGGTGCTCCCGGCCGCCCGCGATATCCATCCCCTCTGGGTCCCTGCCTTCCTCGGTGCCGGGTTCCTGGCCTGGACCCTGCTGCCGGCCTGGCTGGCCGGCAACCTGCATCCGGACACGCTCGAAGGACTCTACTGGGGGCAGCACTGGCTCTGGGGCTACCACAAGCACCCGCCGCTGGCGGCCTGGTCCGCCGAGCTCGTCCACGCCGTGTTCGGCAGCGCCAACTGGGCCTATTACGCGCTGAGCCAGGCCTTCATCGCCGCCGCCTTCGCCGCCGTCTGGCTGCTGACGCGCGACATCGCCGGGCGCCGCGCCGCGCTGGTCGCGGTGGTGCTGCTGGCCCTGACGCATTACACCACCTATGCCGCGCCACGCTTCAACCCGAACACCGTGCAGTTCGCCTTCTGGGCCTGGACCATGGCGCTGTTCTGGCACGCCGTCAGCCGCGACCGCGCGGTCTGGTGGGTCCTGACCGGGCTCTCCGCCGGGCTGGGCCTGCTGGCGAAGTACTCGATCGGCGTGCTGCTGGCCACGCTGGTGGCCTATCTGCTGCTGTCGCCCGTCGGCCGGCGGCACTTCGCCCGGCCCGGTCTCTATCTCGGGCTGGCGGCCTGCCTGCTGGTGATCGCGCCGCATCTGCTGTGGCTGGCGCAGAACGACTTCACCACGCTGAGCTATCTGGCCGAGCGCAGCGACGACACCCTGGCCGGCCCGGCGGGCCATCTGATCGGCCCCCTCACCTTCCTCGGCGACCAGGCCTTCGCCATCGCGCCGATGCTGCTGGCCGCGGCGATCGGGCTCAGCCCCCTGGGGCGGCAGCGGATCGCCGCCCTCCTCCACCTTGCCCGCCGGCGGCTCCGCTCCCCGGCCGGGCTCTACCTCGCTGTCGTCTACCTGGTCCCGATCGCGGCTCTGACCCTCGCCTCCGCCGCCACCGGCATCCGCATCCGGACGATGTGGGGCATGAGCTTCGTGCTGGCGGCGCCGCCGCTCCTCGCCCTGCTCCTGCCGGCCCTCGCCGCCCCGGGCCTGTCGGCATCGCGCTTCCGCACCGCCGCCCTCGCCCTGGCGCCGGCCTTCATGATCGGCTTCGCCGTGCAGATGCTGGTCAAGCCCGGCCTTTCCGGCGCCCCGAACATCATGAATCTCGACGGCCCGGCCCTGTCCGCGGCGGCCGAGGCGCTGTGGCGGAAGAGCCAGGCCGGCACGCCGGAGACGGTGATCGGCACCATCCCCGAGGCCGGGACCATCTCCCTTTACGGCGCCGCCCGGCCGCAGGTGTTCGAGGATGCGGACCCGACGCTGTCGCCCTGGATCGACCAGGACGACGTCGTGCGCAGCGGTGCCGTCTACGCCTCCCGGCGTGTCCCCGTGCCGGGTCACCCGATCGCCGGCCTCTGCCCCCAGGACATCACCGCCTATGCCTGGCCGGCGCGGACGGCGCTCGGGACGCCACTCGAAAGCCGCACCGTCTGGCTCGCCGTGCTTCCCGGCCGGACCACCCCGGCCGTCACCTGCCCCGGCTCATGAGGGCCATGATGAACCACACCCTCCGGACCACCCCGCGCCGCCTGTCGATCGTGGTGCCACTGTACAACGAGGCGGATTCGGTCCCGGCGCTGCACCGGCAGCTCGAGGCCCTGGCCGCCCGGCTCGACGAGGCCCACGGCCTCGCGGTCGAGGCAATCTATGTCGACGACGGCAGCCGCGACGGCAGCGCCGGCATCGTCGCCGCCCTGCCGGAGGGCCGGGTGCGGGTCGAGCTGATCCGCCTCAGCCGCAACTTCGGCAAGGAGGCGGCGCTGACCGCCGGCCTCGACGCCGCGATGGGCGACGCGGTGGTGTTCATGGATTCGGACGGCCAGCACCCGCCGGAGCTGATCGACAGCTTCGTCCACCACTGGCTGGTCGACGGCGACGACATCGTCTATGCCGTGCGCCGCCGCCGGCAGGCGGGACCGGTCTACCGCCTGCTGGTCAAGTCCTTCTACGGGCTGATGAATTCCGGCAACACCTTCCGCATCACGCCGGACGCGGCCGATTTCCGCCTCCTGTCGGCGCGGGCGGCCGAGGCGCTGCGCGGCCTGCGCGAGCGCGGGCGGTTCTTCAAAGGCCTCTCGGTCTGGGTCGGCTTCCAGCAGCGCCGGATCGACTACCAGCCGGCGGAGCGGATCGGCGGCACCACGAAATGGTCGTTCTGGAAGCTGCTGCTGCTGTCGCTCAACGGCGTCACCTCGTTCAGCCGCATGCCGCTCAGGATCTCGACGCTGCTCGGCTTCGCCATGGCCTTGACGGCCTTCGCCTACGGGCTGTGGATCACGATCGTCTGCCTGGCCGAAGGCGTGGCCCTGCCCGGCGTGCCCGGCGTGATCGCCATCCTGGTGCTGATCGGCGGCGTGCTGCTGATCAATCTAGGCATCCTCGGCGAGTATCTCGGCCAGATCCTGGACGAGGTGAAGGACCGCCCCCTCTATGTCGTCGCCGAACATAGGCGGCGGGACCCTGTGGAAGAGATGAGCCATGTCCTCGAGGCGTATCACGCTGGTCGCCGATGATTACGGCCTCGCCCCCGGCGTGTCGCTGGCGATCCGCCAGCTGCTCGCCGAGGGCCGTCTGTCCGGCACCAGCTGCCTGACCGTCGGATCGTTCTGGCCCGAGGCGGCCGGCCTGCTGCGCGGCCTGCCCGCCGCCGCCGGGTCGGTCGAGATCGGCCTGCATCTCTGCCTGACCGGCCCCTTCGCCCCGCTGTCGCCGCAGCTGCGTGTCGATGCCGGCTGGCGCCGGTTCCCGAGCCTTGCCGCCCTGGTCCGGCTGAGCCTGGCGCGGCGGCTGCCGCCGGGCGCGCTGTCGGCCGAGATCGAGGCGCAGCACGCCGCCTTCGTCGATGCCTTCGGGCGGGCGCCGGACTTCATCGACGGGCATCAGCATGTCCATCTGCTGCCCGGCATCGCCGAGACCCTGGCCCTGACCCTGCGCTCCGCCGGGCTGCGCCCGCGCTGGATCCGGCGCTGCGGCGACCGGCCGCGGCGGATCCTGCGTCGTCCCTTCGCCCTGAAATCCCTGGCCCTGCAGGCCCTCAGCCTGCGGTCCGACGCCGTGCTCGACCGGGCGACCGAGCGGCGGAACGACAGCTTCTGCGGGATCTATGATTTCATCGACCGCGGCTACGGCGTGCTGTTCGAGCGCTGGCTCGAGACCGCACCCGACCGGGCGGTGATCATGTGCCATCCCGGCCTGGTCGATGCCCGGCTCGCCGCGCTCGACCCGGTCACCACCGTGCGCGCGGTGGAATACCGCTATTTCGCAGGGCCGGATTTCCCGGCCGCGCTGCGGCGCTACGGGGCGACGCTGGCGCCCTTCGGCGCGCCGGCGGCGGCCAATCGTCCCGTCCCGGCCGTGGAGGCTCCCATTCGCCGCGGAATCGGCTAGACTCCCAGGTCCCGTTCCGGAGATCCGCGGACCGCCATGCCCTCCTTCGACATCGTCTCCAAGACCGATCTCACCGAAGTCGACAACGCCGTCGCCGGCGTCACCCGCGAGGTGGCGCAGCGCTTCGACTTCAAAGGGTCGAAATGCACGATCGAGCGCAGCGACGCCACGCTGACGATCATGGCCGACGACGACCTGAAGCTGAAGCAGATGCACGAGCTGCTGCGCGGCTATTTCGCCCGGCGCAAGCTCGATGCCGGCGCGCTCGACTTCAAGACGGTGGAGAAGGCCTCGGGCAACATGGTGCGCCAGGAGGTGGTGGTGAAGCAGGGCATCGACCGCGACCTGGCCAGGACCATCATCAAGGCGATCAAGGACGGCAAGCAGAAGGTCCAGGCCGCGATCCAGGGCGACGAGCTGCGCGTCACCGGCAAGAAGATCGACGACCTGCAGGCCACCATCGCCCTGGTCCGCGGCCTGAAGATCGAGCAGCCGCTGCAGTATCTGAACTTCCGCGACTGACCCGGGGCCTGGGCGTCGGGCGTCAATCCCCGCGGGGACCGGCGCCCGCCCGGTCACAGCACGAAATCGGCCGCGGTGAGGGTGAGAGTCCCCTGCACCAGGATGGCGAAGTCGGCGACCATGTCGCCATTCGCGTCGCCTTGGCCCCCCGCCGAGCCCGCCATTCAGCACATCGGTCCCGCCGGCTCCGGTCAGCAATCGAGGCCATGTCAAATCTCCTCCCTAGGTCAATTGTCTCAGTATGGGACATTTTACATACCCCCAATGCGCGGATCGAGACAATGCGGGAAAAACTATCCGTAATTATAATAAGTGCTTATTGAAATTTTATGATCGCGTCGCTATTCAATGGAGCGCAACGGATCGGGCCATCGAACGTTGTCGTGATGCAGAGCAGCACCCGGTTTGAGAGATCGCCGATGAACCACCTGTTCCTTCCAGCAACCGCCCTGATGGCCGCCCTCCTTCTCGTCGCCTGCGGCAAGACCGAAGAGACCGCCACGCCGACGCCCGCACCCGTCGCCAGCGCCGCCGTCACCGGCACCGCGACCTATCGGGAGCGCATCGCCCTGCCGGCGGATGCGGAGCTGATCGTACAGCTGCTCGACGTCTTGCTGGCCGACGCGCCGTCGACGGTGGTCGCCGAGCAGCGCATCGCCCCGGTGCGCGTGCCGGCCGCCTTCACCCTGTCCTACGACCCGGCGCAGATCGACCAGCGCCACAGCTACGCCGTCTCGGCCCGGGTCGAGCGCGGCGGCAAGCAGCTGTTCGTCACCGACACCCGCCACCCCGTGCTGACCCAGGGCGGCGGCAGCACGGTCGACATCGTCATGACCCGGGTCCGGTCGCCCTGAGCCGGTCGCGCCACAGCGCGTAGAGGTCGATCCCATCCAGCCGCACCGGCAGGTGCCGGATGGTCATCGCCTGGTCGGCCGGCGGCCGGGCCAGCTCGGCATAGACCGCGGCGGTCGACAGGCCATAGGGCGCGCCATCCTCGTTGGAATGGGCGTAGTACACCGCGGCGACGCCGGTCATGGTCATCGCCGCGAGGCACATCGGGCAAGGATGGCCGCTGGCATAGACAATGCAGCCGTCGAGCCGCAGCGCACCGAGCGCATGGCTCGCCGCCCGGATCGCCTGCAGCTCGGCATGCGCCGTCGGGTCGCCGGTGGCGCCCATCTGGTTGACGCCGGTGGCGATCACCGCGCCGTCGCGCACCAGCACCGCGCCGAAGGGCCGGCCGCCCTCCTCCTCGACATTGCGGCGGGCCAACTCGATCGCCTGGGCGAGGAAGCGTTCATGCGTGGTCATCTGATCCTCCACCAAGGAGCTTCGATTCGAAGCCGTCCAGCAGCACCCGCGCCGCCGCCGCCAACCGCTCCGCGTCGGTCACGACAGCCCCTTCCGGGTCTCGGCGATCCGCGCCAGGATCGCGTCGACGGTCTCGACGACCGTCAGCCCCGAGCTGTCGAGCCACAGCCCGAGCCGCGGCGTGTCGGCGCGCAGGCCATGGTCCAGATCGGCGGGCGTCCAGGCGCCGTATCCGGTCTTGCTTCGCCCCGCCTCGCGCGCGGCCACGGCCGCGGGCGACGGGCACAGCACGACGATGCCGAAGGACCGGCGGTGCAGCAGCTCGGCGGCCCGCGCCAGGGTTGGCCCGAGAATCACGTCCTGCCAGATCACGGTGAAGCCGGACTCGGCATAGCGCCCGGCCAACGTCGCCGCCAGCTCGTGGCGGAGGTCGAGCTGGCGCATCGCCTCGGCCGGCAGATCAGGCGTCACCTCGACCCGGCCGGAGACGATCATGCGCCGGAACAGGTCGCCGCGCAGATGCACCGCCCGCGGCAGCCGTTCCGCCAGCGCCTGGGCCACGGTCGACTTGCCCGCCGCCATGATGCCGGTGACGACGAGGATGTCGGGCAGCTCGGTTTCGGTCGGCATGGTCAATCTCTTCGGTTCTCGTCCATGATTGCCGTCCCATGGCGCGACGGCACCGATCCGATGTCAACCCAACCGACCATGATCAAGGTAGGCTCGATGAAGCAGATCGCCTGCGCCATCCTGCTGCGCGACGGATGCATCCTGCTGGGCCGCCGCACGCCGCAGCGCCGCTTCTATCCGGATTGCTGGGACGTACTGGGCGGCCATCTCGAGGCCGGGGAGACGCCGGAGCAGGCGCTGGTCCGCGAGGTGCAGGAGGAGGCCGGGGTCACGCCCCTGCGCCACCGCCTGGTCGCGAGGCTGCCGGACCCCGATCCCGCGCGCAACGGCGAAGCCCGGTACCATGTCTTCGTCGTCACCGGCTGGACGGGAGGCGAGCCGCGGATGGTGGGCGACGAGCACAGCGAGATCCGGTGGGTCCCGATCGACGAGGCCGTCCGGCTGCCCGACCTTGCGATCGATGCGTATCGCGACATCTTCCGGTCGCTGACCCACTCGCGCGCGATCGGCTGACGCCTCGCCAAAGAACCGTCATGGCGAGCCCTGCAGGAGCGTGGCCCTCCAGCGGCTCCGCCCCCTGAAATTGCGATGATCCATTCAGCCAGGTGCGATTCTGCTGGCTTAAGTGTTCCTATTTTGTTCTAATGCAGGAATGGTCGATGCCGCCACAGCCAGGACTCCCTCCGCCGCTTCGCCGTCCACGGACGAGCGGGAGGCCGAGGTGCTGTCCGGGCTGACCAAGCTCGCTTTGGAGATGGCCCGGACCTTTCAGGCTCGAGGGCTCGCCGCCCTCGCCGCCGGCGATCTCGACCGCGCCGGCAAGGCCGAGACCCGCTTCAGCACCCTCTTCCTCGCCATCCGCCGTGCCGTCGCGCTCAAGCTCCGCCGGCAGCGGGAGCAGGCCGCCGCGTCGCAGGCCGCGGACGAGGCTCCGATGCTGTCCGAGCTGATGGAGCTCGCGGAGGAACTGGCCCGCGGCTTTCACGCCCAGGCCCTCGCCGCCCTCGCGGCCGACGATCTCGACCGCGCCGGGGAGGCAGAGACCCGCTTCAGCAGCCTGTTCCTCGGCATCCGCCGTGCGATCGCACTGAAGATCAGGCTGCGGCAGCAGCGGGAGCAGGCGCAGCGCGAGGCCGAGTTCCGGCGGAAGACCCGGCAGGACGAAAAGGACGGCCGGCGCCAGGCCGTCTCCCAGGGCGTCGCCGCTGCCATCGCCGCGGTTCCCGACCCCGAGGCCCGGGAGCAACTGACCACCGATCTCCGGGAAAAGCTGACCGAGGACGAGCGCATCGACGTCGACCTCGCCGACACCGCCTTGCCGATCGAGGCCCTGATCGCCAGCCTGTGCCGGGCCCTCGGCCTGCCGCCCGGCGGCCCCGCCGCCGCGGCGAAGTCCGGGGCCGATGTTCCAGGCGCCGGGCCGAGGAGCCAGGCCTCCGGCCCGGCCTCGGTTCAGCCCGCTCTCAAGCGCGGCCGCTGCATTCACGCAGCAGCAGGGTGGCGAACCAATCGTCCTTCAGAAGAAAGTTCAGGTTCTTGGCGATGGCGTCGTCCACCGCGCGGTCCACCGACTGGCCGCGGGCCACGGTGAAGGTGGTGCCGAAGGCCTGGTCGAATTCGACATTGCCGCCGACCGCCAGCACGTAGTGGATGTCGACGCCGTAGTGCTCCTCCGCCCCTGCCCGGTCGACCTTGAAGTCGCGGACCGTGGCGTCGAGGACGCAGCGCGACGAGTTCAGCCCGGCGCCGGCGCGGCGCAACTCGGCCTTCAGCGCGTTGGTGACGTAGCCCGGCACGTCGCGCACGCTGCCCTGCGGCGCCACGCCGCTGCGCGGCCGGTAGTCCATCGGATTGACCGCGACCGCCCCGGTCAGATGCGCGGTGGTCCGCGGCTGATAGCCGGTGCGCGGCCCCGGCCCCGGTGGCTGGGCGGCGCAGGCGGCGACGAGAAGGGCGAGGACGAGC
The DNA here is from genome assembly GCF_038440215.1 of Inquilinus sp. OTU3971. NCBI lineage: Bacteria > Pseudomonadati > Pseudomonadota > Alphaproteobacteria > Rhodospirillales > Rhodospirillaceae > Inquilinus > Inquilinus sp. OTU3971. The sequence goes on from NZ_JASATH010000068.1 coordinate 16,413, forward strand.
GGCAGGCGGCGCAGCATGGGGGCTCCCGAGATGTCCGGTGGGGTCCGAAACGCCCCGCCCCGACATAGCCTCGCCGCCGCCGCCGGGTCAATCCGATGCGCCGGCGCTCGCCGCGGCACATGAGGTGCTCCAGCGCCGCGATCCGCAATGATTCTCCCACCGGAATCCACCAATATCAGGATAAATTCAATATTTATTAATTTCCAGAAGCCCCACTGAAAAGGAAAATTTTGAAAACCAATCGATGAAAACTCCAGGCAAACGAAGGATTCAAAATATCCAATTGCCCTTCCCTTGACCATGCGGGCTGAATTCGGGCGATGCGCCGTTCCGGAGAGAAAGAGCGCAGTCCAACAATTACGGGGGCAAACGCATGTCAGACACGATCCAAGGAGCTGTCCTGTCCGCCGGGGATGATCCGCTGCTCGACCTGCAGTGGCACCTGAAGGGGCCGGAGGCGAACGGCGCCAATGTGGAAGCGGTGTGGGCGGACTACACCGGCAAGGGCATCAAGATCGCCATCCATGACGACGGCATCCAGCTCGACCATCCCGACCTGGCGCCCAACATCGACCGATCGCTCTCGATCTACGCCGTGACCGGCGAGGAGGCGCCGAACTACGTGCCGTCCTCAGTCGACAATCACGGCACCGGCGTCGCCGGCGTTGCGGCGGCCGCCGGCAACAACGGGCTCGGCGGCCGCGGCGCCGCCTATGAGGCGACGATCGTCGCCATCCACGATCCCACGATCGCCGGTGTCCCGACCCTGGCCGCGATCGTCAACGCCCGCAATCATGCCGCCGAGCATGCCGACATCATCAACGGCAGCTGGGGCTATGCCGACGATCTCGACAACGGCGTGCTGCGGGACAATTTCGACGATCCCTACTTTACACCGGCCCGGGACGCGACGATCAACGCGGCCGAGAACGGCCGCGGCGGGCTCGGCACCATCATCGTCCAGGCCGCCGGCAACGGCCGCGAGGACGACGACAACACCAACTATCATTCCTTCGACAACAACCGCTACACGATCTCGGTCGCCGCGGTCGCGGATGACGGCAAGACCTCCTGGTACAGCAATCCGGGCGCCACGATCCTGGTCGCCGCGCCGAGCAGCGGCCTGACCGGCACGAATGAGCGCATCGTCACCACCGACCGCACCGGCGACGACGGCTACGGCGCGGGCGACTACCAGGGCGTCAACGACGTGCGCGGTTTCGGCGGCACCTCCTCGGCGGCGCCGCTGGTGTCGGGGATCGTGGCGCTGATCCTTGAGGCCAATGGCAGCCTGGGCTGGCGCGATGTGCAGGAGATCCTGGCGATCTCGGCCCGGCAGTCGGATCCGGACGAGGCGATCCAGACCAACGGCGCCGGCACCTGGAACGGTGGCGGCTACACCGTCAGCCACGATTACGGCTTCGGCACGGTCGACGCGCTGGCTGCGGTCCGGCTGGCCGAGACGTGGGGAGCCGCCCGCACCAGCGCCAACGAGGTGAAGGTCGAGAAGACCGTCACCCTGGGCGCGGCCGGCGCCATCGCCGACGACCCCGCGGCGCCGCTAGTCTCCACCGCCGTGATCAGCCAGGGCATCGACATCGACCGCGTCGAGGTCACGGTCAAGCTGACCCATGCGGAGATGGGCGACCTGAAGATCGAGCTGGTCTCGCCGGACGGCACCTCGAGCCTGCTGCTGGACACGCCGACCACGGCTGCCGATTTCATCACCGATCTCACCTTCACCTTCGGCAGCACGCTGCTGCGCGGCGAGAGCGGCCAGGGTACCTGGACGCTGCGGGTCACCGACACGGACGGCAACGACAAGACCGGCCTGCTCGACTCCTGGACGCTCAAGCTCTATGGCGACGCGCAGTCGGCCGACGACACCTACTACTACACCAACGACTTCGCCCTTCTGACCGACGCGTCGCGCCTGACGCTGTCGGACACGGATGGCGGCAGCGACGCGATCAACGCGGCCGCCCTGTCGTCCGCGAGCGAGATCGATCTCGGGATCGGCCGGGCCAGCCTTGCCGGCAAGGCGGTGACGTTCTCCGCGGGGTCGATCGAGCACGCCTTCGGCGGCGACCTGGCCGACCGGCTAATCGGCAGCGCCGCAGCGAACCAGCTGCATGGCGGGCGCGGCGGCGACGCGCTGATCGGCCGGGGCGGCGACGACGCCCTCTATGGCGACAACGGCAACGACTCGCTCCGCGGCGGCGCCGACGCCGACATCCTGCATGGCGGCGCCGGGATCGACCTGACGAGCTATCTCGACAGTGCGGCGGGCGTCGCCATCAACCTGGCCGACGGCACCGCTCTGGGCGGCGACGCGCAGGGCGACCTGCTGGTCAGCATCGAGAACCTCAGCGGCAGCGACGGCAATGACAGCCTCGCAGGCAGTGCCGGGACCAACACCCTGTTCGGCCGCGACGGCAACGACGTGCTCAACGGCGGTGGCGGCAAGGATCATCTGCAAGGCAATGCCGGCGCCGACCGCTTCGTGTTCTCGTCGGTGCAGGACAGCGGCATCGGCGCGAATGCCGACCGGATCGGGGACTTCAACCATGGTCAGGCCGATCGGATCGACCTGAGGCTGATCGACGCCGACACCGCCGTCGGCGGCGACCAGGCCTTCGCCTTCATCGGCACCGGCCTGTACACGCAAACGGCGGGAGAGCTGCGCTTCGCCGTCAATGCCGGCGGCAACGCGGTCACCCTCGCCGGCGACATCGATGGCGACGGGGTGTCGAACTTCCAGATCGTGCTCGGCGGCGTCGCGGCTCTGGTCGCTGCCGACATCCTGCTCTGACTCTGTCGTTCAGAGATCAAGGCAAGGCTCGAGGGCCGCTCTTCGGAGCGGCCCATTTTTTCGTCAGGCGGCCTCCGCGGCCGGCGGCACATACGCCATCCGCGCGGCGCGCACCTTGTCGTGATGCTGGTCGGCCCAGCGCACCAGCGCGTCGAGCGGCTCCATCAGCGACCGGCCCAGCGGCGTCAGCGCGTAGTCGACGCGTGGCGGGATGGTCGGATGCACCGTGCGCGATACCAACCCGTCCTGCTCCAGCCGACGCAGTGTCTGCGCCAGCATGCGCTGGGAGATGTCGCCGATCTCGCGCTTGACCACGGTGAAGCGCTTCACCCCCGGCGCCAGAGTCTGCAGCACCAGCAGGCTCCAGCGATCGCCGATCCGGTCCAGCACGTCCCGGATCGGACAAGGGTGGAACGCCCCGTCCACCATCTGCCGCGCCACCATCACCGCTCCTCCATCCGCCGCGACCAAGCGGCCGGTATACTATCGGAACTGAAATCCTGAGCGGAACCGCCTCGTTGCCGCAGGCGCACAATCGCGCCGGAAGCCCGCAAGCGAAGCCTGACGAACCGGCTGAAAGTTAAGGATTTTTCATTGGGAACCTCGCCTCGCCGCGGCCTATTCCCATGACGTGAGCCCACAGCAAGGGAGCTTGGACCATGGCGAGCAGCCAGACTCCGCACCGGGGCGGCGCCGGGAACTTCGCCTACAACCGGGAGCGTGCGGCGGAAGCCGGCCGAAAGGGCGGCCAGATGAGCAGCGGCAACTTCGCCCATGACCCCGCCCGCGCGTCGGAGGCCGGCCGCAAGGGCGGCCAGCACAGCGGCGGCAACTTCAAGAACGATCCGGCCCGGGCGGCGGCGGCAGGCCGCAAGGGTGGGCAGGAAAGTGGCGGCAACTTCGCCAATGACCGCGAGCGCGCGGCGGAAGCCGGGCGGAAGGGCGGTCTCTCCGGCCACGGGCCGCATTGACGCCACCTCGCTGACGTTGCGTCATCAGGGCAGGCCGGGCCTGCCCCTTTTTTTGTCCTGAACACCCGGCCGGCCGCCCCTGCAGACGACCGGCCGGACGTCATGCCTCATCAGGCCGCCCGCGGGTGGGCGTGCCGGGCCGCCGTGGTGTTGACCGTGGTCTTGGCCAGCTTGGTCAGCGTCTCGTCAGTCGCCTTCTCCTCCGCCAGCGTCTCCAGCAGCAGGGTCAGCGCCTCGTCGTGCTTCATCGCCTTGGCCCAGGTGCAGATCGTGCCGTAAGTGGCGATCTCGTAGTGCTCGACCTTCTGCGCCGCCGCGATCAGCGCGGCGTCGAGCGCATCCGGCTCGAGCCCGAGCTCGGTCAGCTCCTGCGCCTCGGCCAGCAGCCCCTCCATCGCCTCGCAGGTCTGGCCGCGCGACGACGCGTCGAGGCTTTCGAACACGCCGTCCAGGCGTTCGACGTGGCCCTTCGTCTCCTTGAGATGCCGCTCGAAGCCCTGCTTCAGCTCCGGATTGGTGGCGGCGTGCGCCATCTTCGGCAGAGCCCGAGTCAGTTGCATTTCGGCGTTGTAGATGTCCTTGAGTTCGTTCAGGAACAGATCGTGCAGCGTCTTCGTCGCCATGGCCGGCCTCGCTGTGTCCGGTGAGGAGGGCCGCCGACGGTGCGACAGCCCTCACTCCAGCAATGGCAGCGGCCGGCCCGCGGTTCCGCGGCGACGGATCAGGCCAGGAGCGGCATCATCGCCGCCACCAGCGGATGGCGCACGATGTCCGCGGTGGTCAGCCGGACGACGGCGACGCCGTCCAGCGGCTCCAGCCGCCGCGCCGCCTCCTCCAGCCCGGACAGGCCGGGCAGAAGGTCGGTCTGGTCGGGGTCGCCGGTGATCACCATGGTCGAGTGCCAGCCGAGGCGGGTCAGCAGCATCTTCAGCTGCTGGAAGGTCATGTTCTGTGCCTCGTCGACGATGACGAAGCTGCGCGAGATGGTGCGGCCGCGCATATAGGCCAAGGGCGCGATCTCGACGATCCCCTCCTTCGTCATCTGGCGCACCTGCTTGGCGCCGAGACGATCGGACAGCGCGTCGTAGATCGGGCGCATCCAGGGATCCATCTTCTCATTGATGTCGCCGGGCAGGTAGCCGAGGCTCTCGCCCGCCTCCACCACCGGCCGGGTGATGACGATGCGGCTGACCCGCTCGGCGGTCAGCGCCTCGACCGCCTTGGACACGGCGAGGTAGGTCTTGCCCGTGCCGGCAGGGCCGAGGGCCAGGGTCATGGCATGGCCGTCGATCGCCTTCATCAGAACTTCCTGATTGGCGGTCCGCGGCTTGACCGTCTTCAGGTAGCTCTGCTCCCGGAAATCATCGTCATAGCCCTCGTTGATCGGGACGATACGGGCGGTGGAAGCGCTGCGCTTGGCCATGGAACGTCGTCCTTTGCTCTCGCTTGCATCCTCGAACAGGGGATCCCAGTTGCGGCCCCCTTCACCGGGAGATCTCATTCGCCGGAACCCTCCATCGGGTCGGGTGGAACAGGACAGGTGGCGGATCGGAACGGGCGGCCGGAAACAACAAACGCCCCTGCGAGGGGGCGTTCGAACGAGTGTCGATGCTGATGCTGCCCCTGGTCGGAGCCGGGAAGCGGATGGTGATGCCAGGCTGCTGCCCGTCGCATGTCGCCTTTCCGATCACTGACGACGGAAATCACGTCGCCAGGGAGAAGCGTCGCACCAACCTTCGTGCTGCACCAGCGAAAAGAATGTGCGACACGGAAAATTCATACCAGTTGTGCCAAACGCCGGCCGGCCCGCGGCTAGATCTAGCGGCTGCCACCAGACAACGCGTCCGGCCGGGTCGCCATGTCGATGAAAGCGCGTGCCGCCGGCGAGGTCTCGTCCCGGCGCCAGGTCAGCCACATGGTGGTGACGGCGCCCGGGTCGGACAGCCGGCGGAACACCACGCCCTCGACCTGGATCCGCTGCAGCGAGGCCGGCAGCAGCGACACGCCCAGCCCGGCCGCGACCAGCCCGACGATGGTCGAGACCTCGCGCGCCTCCTGCCCCAGCCGCGGGCTGAATCCGGCATCGCGGCACAGGCCGATCATCTGGTCGTACAGGCTGGTGCCGGCGTCGCGCGGATAGCAGACGAAGGATTCGTCGGCCAGCTCGGCCAGGGCCAGCGGCGCGGGGGCGCCCGCCGCCAGCGGATGGTCGGTGCGCAGCGCCGCCACCAGCGGGTCGCGGAACAGCTCGCGCACCTCGATCCCGTCCGGCACCGGCGGGAAGGTCGGGTTGCGCAGGAAGCCGATCTGCAGCCGCCGTTCGGCCAGCGCCTCGATCTGCTGCCGGGTCGGCATCTCCTGCAGTTCCAGATGCACGTCCGGATGGCTGCGGCGGAAGGCGAAGATGGTCTGCGGGATCAGCGTGGTGAAGGGGGCGGAGGCGGTGAAGGCGATGCGGATCTCGCCGATCTCGCCGCGCTGTGCCCGGCGCGCCACCTCCGCCGCCCGGTCGGCCGCGGCCAGCACCGTCCGCGCCTGCTCCAGGAACAGCCGGCCGACCTCGGTCAGCGCCACCCGCCGGTTGCTGCGCTCGAACAGCCGGGCGCCGAGCTCCTCCTCCAGCGCCTGGATCTGCTGGCTCAGCGGCGGCTGGGAGATGCCGAGCCGCGCCGCCGCCCGGCCGAAATGCAGCTCCTCGGCCAGGGCCACGACGTAGCGCAGATGCCTCAGTTCCATCATTCGCCAAAGCTATCAAACATGCCGCCAAACATATTGGACACTATCAATCGGGACGGCCATGTTTTCCATGAGGGCCGGGCGCCCTTCCCTTCCGCAGGCCCGGCCGGAGAGATCCCGTGACCGCATCGGTCCAATCGCTGCCGCGTTCTTCCGCGCCCCCGTCGATCGCCGACACCATGCCGGCCGGGACGGTCGCGGCCGAGGACGTCGTCGCCTTCATCGAGCACGGCACCGCCGCCTTCCACCGCACCAACCTGGCGCTGTTCGCCGCCGGCTTCGCCACCTTCGCCCTGCTCTACTGCGTGCAGCCGCTGATGCCGGTCTTCGCGGAGACCTACGGAATCGGCGCGGCGGAGAGCAGCCTGTCGCTGTCGCTGACCACGGGCACGCTGGCCTTCGCCATGCTGGTGGCCAGCGCCCTGTCCGAGGCCTGGGGCCGCAAGCCGGTGATGCTGGCGTCGCTGTTCGCCTCGGCGGTGCTGACCGTGCTGGCGGCTTTCATGCCGTCCTGGCACGGGCTGCTGGTCCTGCGGGCGCTGATGGGGCTGACGCTCAGCGGCTTGCCGGCCGTCGCCATGGCTTATGTCAGCGAGGAGATGCATCCGCGCTCGGTCGGCCTGGCGATGGGGCTGTTCATCGGCGGCAGCGCGCTCGGCGGGCTCGGCGGCCGCCTGATCGCCGGCATACTGACCGACCTCGCCTCCTGGCGCTTCGGCCTCGGCTTCGTCGGCCTCTCCGGCCTGGTCTGCGCCATGCTGTTCTGGCGCAGCCTGCCGCCTTCGGCGCATTTCACGCCCCGGCCGCTGCGGCCGCGGCTGCTGCTGGCCGCCTTCGCCGACCATCTGCGCGACCCCGGGCTGCGCTGGCTGTTCCTGGAAGGCTTCCTGCTGATGGGCGCCTTCGTCACGCTCTATAACTACACCGGGTTCCGCCTTCTGGCGCCGCCCTACGGGCTCAGCCAGACCGCCGTGGCCGCGATCTTCGTGGTCTATCTGATCGGCATCGGCGCCTCGATCTGGGTCGGCCACCTCGCCGGGGTGCTCGGCCGCCGCCGCGTGTTCTGGGCGCCGATCGTGCTGATGCTGGCCGGCACCGCCCTGACCCGCAGCGATGATCTGTGGGCGATCGCCGTCGGCGTTGCGGTGCTGACCTTCGGCTTCTTCGGCGCCCATTCGGTGGCCAGCAGCTGGGTCGGCCGCCGGGCGCCGCACGCCCGCGCCCAGGCCTCCTCGCTCTATCTCTTTTTCTACTATTTGGGATCGAGCGTCGCCGGCTCCCTCGGCGGCGTGGCCTGGGCCGATTGGGGCTGGCCCGGCGTCGCCCTGATGATCGGCGCCCTGGCCCTGGCGGCGCTGCTGATCGCCCTGCGCCTGGTCGTCCTGCCGCCGCGTCAGGCCTGATGCGCCTGCCGGCGGGGATGCATGGCTTCGTGGTCGAGTCTATCCTGCCCCGCATCGGAATCGTCTCCCAGGCGGCGGACATCCTGCTCAGCCGGCCCTGAGGCGGAAAGCGAGGCTGCAGTGGTTTCCGTGAACGGCCCGGTCCTGCCGGCCCTGGCCAAGCTTCCGCGTGCCGGACAATGGGCCGTCCTGCTGGCCGTTTCGGTGGCCGTGGCAGCGCTGCTGGAGGCCGCCGCCCTGCCCGCGGCGCTGCTGCTGGGCCCGATGGTCGCCGGTATCCTGGTGGGAGTCGGCGGCGGCACCATCCGGGTGCCGCGCCAGCCCTATCTCGGCGCCCAGGCGATCATCGGCTGCCTGATCGCCGGGGCGATCACGCCGTCGATCCTGGTCTCCTTCCTGCGCGACTGGCCGCTGTTCCTGGCGATCGTGCTGTCGACGCTGGCCGCCAGCAGCGCGCTGGGCTGGCTGATGAGCCGCTGGCAGGTGCTGCCCGGCACCACCGGGGTCTGGGGTTCGTCCCCCGGCGCCGCGACCGCCATGGTGCTGATGGCCGAGGCCTTCGGCGCCGACGCGCGGCTGGTCGCCTTCATGCAGTATCTGCGCGTGGTCTGCGTCGCCACCGCGGCCTCGCTGATCGCCCGCTTCTGGGTCGACACCGGCGATGCCGGACCGGCGGCGATCATCTGGTTCCCGCCGATCGATGCCGGCCCCTTCGCGGCGACGCTGGCCCTGGCCGCGCTGGGCGCCGTGGCCGGGCGGCGGCTGCGCATCCCCGCCGGCCCGATGCTGGTGCCGCTGGTGGTCGGGGCGGTGCTGCACGCCCTGGGCCTGATCGAGATCGAGCTGCCGGAGTGGCTGCTCGCCATCGCCTATGCGTTGATCGGCTGGAACATCGGCCTCGGCTTCACCCGGTCGGTGCTGGTGCACGCCGCCCGGGCGCTGCCGCAGATCCTGCTGTCGATCGTGGCGCTGATCGCCTTCTGCAGCGGCCTCGCCTTCGTGCTGGTACGGACGCTCGGGGTCGACCCGCTGACGGCCTATCTGGCGACCAGCCCCGGCGGCATGGATTCGATCGCCATCATCGCCGCGTCGAGCGATGTCGACCTGCCCTTCGTCATGGCGCTGCAGACCGTGCGCTTCTCTCTGGTGGTGCTGCTGGGCCCGGCGGTGGCGCGCTTCATCGCCCGGCGGTCCCCGCACGCTGCTTCGTAAGGATCAGCCGGCCGCCGCCTTCAGCCGTCCCAGCTCCTCCAGGAAGCGCTCCGCTGCCAGGTCGGGGGCCCAGGGTTCCCAAGGCGTGCCGCCATAGGCGGGCAGCAGCGGGTCGTCCTCGACCGGCCGGAACCGGATCTTCAGCACCCGCCAGACCTCGTCACGGGTCCAGCCGACGACATGGATCGCCTCGCTGGCCGCGGCCACCCGGTCGGCCCGCTTGTGGAAGGCCTTCTGCTCCACCGTCCAGCGCGGCAGGCCGTAGCGCAGGAACACCGTGTCCTCGAGCCGCGCGGCCAGGTCGCGGAACTCCTGGCCCAGGAAGGGCTTGATCACCGATAGCGGGTCGAAGCCCAGCAGCCCCTCATCGGCATCATGCAGCAGCTCGCGCAGCTCGGCCAGCGGCGACAGCGGGGCCGGCGCCCAGGCCCGGCACAGCGCCAGCACGGCCAGCGAGTGCTGGGCGACGGAGAGCGGCAGCGGCCAAGCCGAATGCCCGCCCCAGCGATAGGTCCGGGCCAGGCCCAGCGCCAGATCGCGGTCGTCCCAGTCGAAGGGTGTGGGGTTGAGCAGATCCAGCCGCTTGCCCGACGGCAGCCGGACCCATGCCCGCGCCATCGCCGTCCGTCCTTCCCAGCGCATTCAGGCCACCCGGCTCATGGTCCGCCGCACTCGGCGCGCGCGAGCGGCGCCCCACTCGTCTCGAGCCGCAGCCGCCGGCCGGCGACGTCGAGATCCGCGAAGCGAGACGGCGCCGGGGCGAAGTTCCCTTTGCGTATCGCCTCCGCCAGCCCCGGACAGTTCGGCTGCAGCCGGCCGATCAGCTCCCACCGGCCGCCCTGCTCCTGATAGGCGGTGATCGTATCGCTCGCCGACAACAGGATCTCCGTGATGCTGTCGCCCGTGAGATCGCCGAAGAACGCCTCGCACGGGGCCTTCGCTTTAAGGCAAGCCGGCAGCGCCCATGCATTGCTCCACTCCTGGCGGAGGAAGCCGTCCGGTAGCGTCCGCCCATCGGGCCATACCTTGATGTTGGCCAGGCGGATCTCTGGCGTGATGACGATCTCGGCGCGGCGCCACCGGTTGTCCCGCCGCTGCGCCTCGGCCGCCTGCTCGCCGGCCGCGCCGCCCTGCGCCACCATCCGCTCCAGGGCCGCCCGGCCGTAGCGGCCGCCGTCGAAACGCAGGAAGTCGTAATCGAATTCGGACGCCGACACGGTTCCGTTCTCCAGCCGCCCCAGTTGGTCGGCGACCGACAGCCTGGCAGGATCGGCCGGTGGCGTGAGCAGGGCCAGCACCACCACGACCACGACCACGCCAGCGGCGATGTTGGTCGCCTCCAGCCCCTTGAGCCACGGCACGGCTCGCAGCGCAGCCGCGGCATAGCCCAGCGCGTAGCAGGCGCCGACCAGGACGCAGGCGACGCCGATGACGCGCTCGGGCGTCAGGCCGTGCTGGTCGACCCTGAGCCAGATTGCATAGGCGGCCAGCCCGATCAGCGGAATCAGCAGGATTGCGGCCAGTCGGCCGCCCCAGCGCAGCGGCGCCGGTGTCGGCTGGTCCGGCTGGCCGTCCTGATAGGCGGCGTTGATCAGGATGATCAAGGTCGCGGCGGCGCCCAGCAGCAAGGCGGCCGCGCTCCGCGTCCGCCACAGCGGCTCGAGGCCGGTAAAGGGCAAGGCCAGCAGAAAGGCTGCCGCGAGGACCGTCAGCAGCGGCAGAAGCCATGCCAGCAGGGTCAAGGCGACGGTACGGATGCCGCGGATCAGCCCCGAGCGCACATCGGTCAGGTGGATCGCCGCGGCGGCCATCACCGAGGTCGCCGGGAAGGCGAACCACCGCTCCCGGATGACGTCGCGCATCTGCCCGATGCCGATCGCATCGAACAGGGCCGCGCCGAGATGGAGCACCAGCCAGAAGACGCCAATGAAGGCGCAGGACAGCGCCAACTGGACGCCGTTCTTCCAGGCGATCTCGAAATAGCGCGGATAGGAGGCGACGATCCGGCGCTCGGCGTCTGCCGCGGCGATCAGATGATGGGCGATGAACAGGATCGCCGCCGCGAAGACCCAGAGTCCGAAGGACGGCCATGGACCGCCGCGGGCTTCGATCGCCCGGGTCGCGTCGTGGACACCCAGCCCGGCGAGGACCAGCGCCGCGGCGGCCGCCCAGATCAGCAACGTCCGGAGACGGACAGACCCGAGGCCGACGAGAGCGATCAACGGCACATAGGCGGTCGCCAGGGCGGCCGCGGCGAACTGGGGCCGTATAAGGGTCGCCCAGACCCGGTCCTCGGCGACCCGCCACAACAGATAGAGGACCACGCCCTGCAACAGGCCGATCAACAGCCGTGCGGCGCCGATGCTCCGCATGTCTTCCGGTGCGTCCGGCCTGGAATCATTCATCCTCACCCCCGGAACCGACTGTGGCCTGCGGTTCATCCGGGGGCAAGACGCCACATCTTCGCTTCCCTCGTTCGTCTGGCCGCTGCGCGTCCCGGCCTACGGACAAGCGAAAACCGGCGGGCCGCATCGGCGGCCGCCGGTCGCATCGCTCAGAACCTTTGGGAAAGGACTATGCCTTGATACCGCTCGACTGCCCTTCGCGCGGAGCCCAGTTCCGCACGATCGAACTGGCCGGCCCGTAGCGGCGGGCGAACTCCGCCTGGGACAGGCGCAGTCCGCGGCACAGCATCTCGGCCCGCAGGGCCGCCTGGATGCGGGACGGGCGGGGTGTGGCGGGTTGGGGTTGCTCGGCCGAGAGGCCCATGTCCGCGATCTCCCTCATCGGGACCACAGCGTCGGTGTCGTTCGCGGCTTTCGGCGGAAGAGAGGTTGGCTCGTGCTCATCCGCCCGAAGCGGGGCCGGACTCATTCTGGGACGCCTGCGGTGCTGACCTGCCATGGCGGTTCCTCCAGCGGCTTTTGTCGTTGCGGCCCTTGGCAGTCCCGAAGGCCCGCCGCGCGCCGTGGTTCTCGCAGGAAGAAGATCGATCACTGCATGTTCATCGGCGATGCGACGGATCCTGCGAACGCATCGGCACCGGGGAACGGATGCCTAACCGACAAGCACACGGCTGGCGAGGGCTGACGGAAAATCCGTACTCGACGCCCCCGCGGTCGATCTCCGACCTGCAGGCTCGGCACTCTGCGCCAGGGAAGCCGTCCCGACAAGGAAAAACATGAACGAGGACATAATATTACATTCCTATGACGCCCTCGGGGGCTGAGCTGCCGAACATGTGTTCAAGGTGCCGCTGGCTTGAACACTGACGCCACCTCGGCCGGGACCAGCAGCCGCCATTTGCCCTCTGCCAGATCATCGAGGACGAGGCCGCCGATGGCGGTCCGCTGCAGGGCCTCGACATGGTTGCCGACCGCCGCGAACATGCGCCGGACCTGATGGTAGCGACCCTCGGTCACAGTCAGCCGGACGCGGCGGGGCCCGAGCGGCTCCAGCACCGCTGGCTCCAGCGGCGTGGTTTCCGACCGCAGCATCAGCGTGCCGGCGGCGAAGACCGCCGCCTCTTCCCCGGTCAGGTCGCGCGCGAGCTCGGCCTCGTAGACCTTCGGGATCCGGCTCTTCGGCGAGATGATCCGGTGCAGCAGCGGCCCGTCATCGGTCAGCAGCAGCAGGCCGGTGGTGTCGCGGTCCAGCCGCCCGACCGGGGCCATGATCGGGTTGCGCAGGCGGAACCGCGGCGGCAGCAGCTCGTAGACCACCCGGCCGGGATCGCTGGTCGAGCAGGTGTAGCCGGCCGGCTTGTGCAGCATCAGCACCGCGCCCGGCGGCGGGTCGAGCGGCTGGCCGTCGATCCGGATCGCCTCGTGCTCCGGCTGCGCCTCGGCGCCCAGCGGCCGACCGTCGGCATCGGTGACGCGGCCGTCGCGCAGCAGCGCCTCCACCTGCTTGCGGCTGCCATAGCCGAGATTGGCGAGGCGGCGCGCCAGCCTCATCGCACGCCCTTCGCCGCCTCGATCACCTTGTAGGCGCCGTCGTCGGCAATGCGACGGACCATGGTGAAGGCCTTCTCCAGCGTCGCCTCATAGGGCAGGTGGCGGTTCGCCACCAGGAACAGCCGGCCCTTCTGGCGCAGCGCGGCGGCCGCGGCGGCGATGAAGGCGCGGCCGAGATCATGCCGGTCGGCCCGGCCGCCCTCGTGGAAGGGCGGGTTGGTGACGATGAAGTGGTAGCGCCGGTCCTGCGGCAGCCCGGCGGCGACGTCATGCCAGAGGAAATCGAGCTTGGCCCGGCCGGCAAAGGGCTCCAGGTTGCGCCGCGCCAGTTCCAGCGCCCGGGCCTCGGCCTCGTACAAATCGAGCGCCGTCACCTCCGGGCAGCGGTCCAGGACCTCCGCGGCAAGAGTGCCGAAGCCGGCGCCGAGATCGGCGCCCTGCCCCTTGAGATCCGCCGGCAGATGGGCGGCCAGCAAGGCCGAGCCGGGATCGATCCGGTCCCAGGCGAACAGGCCGGGACGGCTGAGGAAGCGGCCGTCGGCCACCAGCCGCGGCGTGTCCAGCGCCATCCACTCCGCGCGCAGGGCCGGGTCGCCGGCGCCGGCCCGCGCCCAGAACACGCGGCAGCGGTTCTTCGACAGGCTCTCGACCGGCCCGGCCAGCCGCTCCAGATCCTCCTCGGCCGAGCGGGCGCCGTCGGTGTTGGCCAGGCTGGCCACGACCGTCCCGTCCGGCCCGGCCTGGTCCAGCGCCCGGGCCAGCAGCGCCCGGGCCGCCTCGCGCTGCCGCGGCGGCAGCACCAGCACCAGCGGGAAGCGCCCCTCGATCCGGGTCGATACCGCCAGCCCGGCCGCCTCCAGCGCCGCGGCTCGCGGCCGGAAGCTCTGCTCGCAGGCCAGGGCCGGCGAGGCGAATTCGGTCAGCGCCGCCCCGGCGCGGGCGCCGAGGAGCAGCGCCCGGCCATCCGTTGGCCAGGCCAGGGTGCCGCTGTGGAACGGCAGGAACAGGGTGTCGAGCGCGGGATCGTCGGTCATGCCGGCCCTCCCTGGCATATCGGCGGCGAAAACGGAAGGGCCGGGCTCATCCGCCCCGGCCGGCGCTGCCCAATAGCTGGGCGGGCCGGCGCAGGGCCGGATCGAACGGGTTGAGGCGCGGGCCGATCGCCGCCGCCTCGCGCTTCAGGATCTCGACCACCGTCGGCAGCCGGTCCTCGCCCAGCCGCTCCGAGATCGTGCCGATGCTGAACGCCGCCACCGCGCGGCCCTCGCGATCGAGGATCGGCACCGCGACGCCGCCCATGCCGGGGATGGCGAAGTCGCGCCGGGCAGCGAAGCCGGTTTCGCGGGCCTTCGCCATCTCGGTCCGGAGATGGACCTCGTCCATCATGAAGCTCTGGCCGATCAACCGGGGAACGTTGAAGCGGATCGCCTCCTCCCGCTCCGCCTCCGGCAGGAAGGCCAGGATCACCAGCGCCCCCTGCCCAACCCCCAGCGGCACCCGGCCGCCGATGTCGCCGGTGAAGGAGCGGATCGGGAACGGCCCCTCGCAGCGGTCCAGGCACATCGCGTCGAAGCCGCTGCGCACCAGCAGGAACACGGTGTCTCCGAGCATGGCCGAGAGGCGTTGCAGCACCGGCCGGCACAGGTCGCGCAGATTGCCCGGGTTCCCGGCCCGCGCCGCCAGGGCGAAGAAGTCGATGCCGAGCCGGTACACGCGGCTGCGCCCGTCCTGCTCGACCATGCCCTCCGCCAGCAGCGCCTGCAGCAGCCGGTGCACCGTCGCCTGGGTCAGGCCCGTGGCCTCGGCGATGCGGATCAGCTTCGCCCCCTCGCCGCCCGCCTCGGCCAGGGCCCGCAGAATGGCGAAGCCGCGCTGCAGGCTCTTGCCCGGGGCTTCGCTCTCTTTCGCCATTTCCGGAAACTCCGGGCTGAGATCACGTCATAGATTCCAGTATGCGGAATCTCCATGAGAATAACCCCGATGAAACGGAATGTCTCCTTGACTCTCCAATTCGAAACGGTGTTCTGGAGAAACGCGCCGGCACCTTCCGTTCCACGGAAGCCAAGACCGGCGGGGCCGAAGCGCGGCAGCGCGGAACGGCGATCGACAGGGATGCCAGGGAGACAGCTGTGACCTTCCTCCGTCTCGAGCGGATCTCGAAGTTCTATGGCGACGTCGCGGCGGTCGCCGATCTCGACCTGACCGTGGAGCGCGGCGAGTTCGTGTCGCTGCTCGGCCCCTCCGGCTGCGGCAAGACCACCACGCTGCAGATGGTCGCCGGCTTCGTCCCGGCCACGACCGGACGGATCGTCCTCGATGGGCAAGACCTGACCCGGGTGAAGCCGAACCGCCGCGGCCTCGGCGTGGTGTTCCAGAGCTATGCCCTGTTCCCGCACATGACCGTGGCCGACAACATCGCCTTCGGCCTGGAGATGCGCGGCATCGCCAGGCCGGAGCGGGCGAGGCGGGTGGAGGAGGCGCTGGCGCTGGTCCATCTCGACCACCTCGCCGGCCGCTATCCTCGGGCGCTGTCGGGCGGCCAGCGCCAGCGCGTCGCTTTGGCCCGGGCGCTGGTGATCGAGCCGCCGGTGCTGCTGCTGGACGAGCCGCTGTCGAACCTCGACGCCAAGCTGCGCGAGGCGATGCAGTTCGAGCTGCGCCAGATCCAGCGCCGCACTGGCACCACCACGATCATGGTCACCCACGACCAGTCCGAGGCGCTGTCGATCAGCGACCGCGTGGTGGTGATGGAGCGCGGCCGCATCACCCAGATCGACCAGCCCTACCGGATGTACGAGCATCCGCGCAGCCGCTTCATCTCCGACTTCGTCGGCAAGGCCAACCTGCTGGATGGCGTGGTGGCCCAGGCTGGCGCCGTGGCCCGGGTGACGGTCGGCGCAGCGACCCTGGAGGTGCCGGGCGACGGCCTGCCCGCCGGCGCCAGGGTGCTGCTGTGCCTGCGGCCGGAGAAGCTGGCGCTGGGCGCGCCCGGCACCGGCCGGCTGCCCGGCACGGTGTCGCGCCGCTACTTCCTGGGCAGCCAGTGGCTGTACCACCTGGACAGCCCGGCCGGCGAGCTGCTGGTGGCAGCTCCGAACCTCGGCGGCGAGCCGCTGGCCGAGGGCGTGCAGGCCGGCATCGACTGGGCGCCGGACATGGTCCGGGTGCTGCGCGAAACCGAAGCGGCCGAGGCCGCCCGATGAGCGCCGCGACCGCCGAGAGCCGCCTGGCCCCGGCGGCGATGGCGCTGCCGGCGACGATCCTGTTCGCCGGGCTGGTGCTGACGCCGCTGGCGCTGACCCTGATCCTGTCCTTCCGCGTCTACGACCACGCCACCGGCGTGCAGGACGCCTGGACCCTCGGCCAGTACCTGACGGTGCTGACCGATCCCTACTATTACGAGATCTTCCTGCGCACCTTCCGCCTGTCGGCCCTGACCACGCTGATCTGCATCGTGGTCGGCGCGCCGGAGGCCTATGTGCTGAGCCGGATGCGCAGCCCGTGGCGGTCGGTCTTCCTGCTGGTGGTGCTGGCGCCGCTCTTGGTCTCGGTCGTGGTCCGCGCCTTCGGCTGGAGCATGCTCCTGGGCCCGACCGGCCTGGTGAACGAGGCGACGCAGGCGCTGGGCCTCGGCCGCGTCCGGCTGCTCTACACCGAGACCGCGGTGGTGGTGGCGCTGGTCCACATCATGCTGCCCTTCATGGTCATCCCGGTCTGGACCTCGCTGCAGAAGCTGGACCCGGCGGCCGAGCAGGCGGCGCTGTCGCTGGGCGCGTCGCACGCCACCGTGCTGCGCCGGGTGGTGCTGCCGCAGATCCTGCCCGGCCTCTTGTCGGGCAGCCTGATCGTGTTCGGCCTCGCCGCCAGCTCCTTCGCCATCCCCGGCCTGCTGGGCGGGCGGCGGCTGAAGATGGTCGCGACCGTGGTCTATGACGAATATCTGAGCTCGCTGAACTGGCCGCTGGGCGCCGCCATCGCGGTGATCCTGCTGGTCGCCAACCTGGCCATCATGCTGGGCTACAACCGGATCGTCGAAGGACGGTACCGGAAGACCCTCGGCTGAGGCGCCGATGTCCCGCAACGGCCCCCTCGCCCTTGTCTTCCACACGCTGGTCGTGATCTTCATGCTGGCGCCGCTGGCGATCGTCTGCCTGGTCGCCTTCACGCCGGAGAACACGCTGAGCCTGCCGACCACCGGCGTCTCGCTGCGCTGGTTCGACGCCGTGTTCCACCATCCCGACTTCCTGCAGTCCTTCTGGAACAGCCTGTGGCTGGCGACCTTGTCGGCGACCCTGTCGACCGCGATCGCCGTGCCGGCCGGCATCGCCACCACCCGCTATGCGTTCCGCGGCCGCGACGGGCTGAACGCGCTGTTCCTGTCGCCGCTCCTGATCCCGCATCTGGTGCTGGGCGTGGCGCTGCTGCAGCTGTTCTCGCGGCTCGGCGCCGCCGGCAGCTTCTTCTGGCTGGTGCTGGCGCACAGCGTGGTGATCACGCCCTATGCGCTGCGGCTGGTGATCGCCGCCCTGGTCGGCTTCGACCGGTCGACCGAGCAGGCGGCGGCGTCTCTGGGCGCCAGCGCCTTCACCGTGTTCCGCCGCATCACCCTGCCGATGATCCTGCCCGGCGTCGCCGGCGGCTGGCTGCTGGCCTTCATCAACAGCTTCGACGAGCTGACGATGTCGATCTTCGTCACCTCGCCCGCCACCGTCACCCTGCCGGTGCGGATGTACATGTACGCGACGGAATCGATCGACCCGATGATGGCCGCGGTGTCGGCGCTGATGGTCGCCGTCACCGCCGTCACCATGGTCGTGCTCGACCGCATCTACGGCCTCGACCGCATCCTGGTCGGCCGCCAGTGACCGGATCCTCCCGATGCCCATCCTGACCCGCCTGGCCGAGACCGGCCGGCCCGAGATCCGCTTCCGCCTGGACGGCCGCCCGGCCATCGCCCTGGCCGGCGACACGGTGCTGACCGCGATCCTCACCTCCGCCGACCGGCTGCGCCGGTCCGAATTCTCCGGCTCTCCCCGCGCCGGCTTCTGCCTGATGGGTGCCTGCCAGGATTGCTGGGTGGCCACCGAGGACGGATACCGCTTCCGCGCCTGCTCCACCGCCATCGCCGAGGGCATGCGGCTGGTCACCGGCCCGGGAGAGGCGGCATGAGCGGCGAGATCCGGCCGGTCATCGTCGGCGCCGGCCCGGCCGGCATCCGCGCCGCCCAGACTCTCGCGGCGGCCGGGCTGCGGCTGGTCGTGGTGGACGAAGCCGCCAAGGGCGGCGGCCAGATCTACCGCCGCCAGCCGGACGGCTTCACCCGCGACGCCAAAACCCTCTACGGCACCGAGGCGGCGAAGGCCGAGGCGCTGCACCGGACCATCGACGGGCTGGCCATCGACCACCGGCCGCAGACCCTGGTCTGGAACATCGAGGCTGGGGCGCTGGACCTGCTGCGCGACGGCCAGGCCGAGCGGCTGCCCTACAGCCACCTGATCCTGGCCACCGGCGCCACCGACCGGATCCTGCCGATCCCCGGCTGGACCCTGCCCGGAGCCTACAGCCTGGGCGCGGCGCAGGTGGCGCTGAAGTATCAGGGCTGCGGCATCGGCCGCCGCGTCGCCTTCATCGGTACCGGCCCGCTGCTGCCGCTGGTCGCCTCGCAGTATCTGAAGGCCGGGGCGGAGGTTGCAGCGGTGCTGGACACCGCCCGGCAGGCCGACAAGCTGGCGGCCCTGCCCGGGCTGCTGCGCGGCCCCGCCGTCCTGGCCAAGGGGTTGCGCCTGATCGCGGTGCTGAAGGCCGGCGGCGTGACGATGCGGCACGGCGCCCGGCCGCTGCGCATCCTCGGAACCGAGCGGGTCGAAGGCTTGGTCTGGCACGATGGCGAGCGTGAGCAGCGGATCGACTGCGACGCCGTCGCCTTCGGCTACGGCCTGCGCTCCGAGACTCAGCTGGCCGACCTGGCCGGCTGCCGCTTCCGTTTCGATGCCCTGAACCGCGCCTGGCTGCCCGAGCGCGACGCCGCCGGCCGCAGCAGCGTGGCGGGCGTCTACCTGGCCGGCGACGGCGCCGGCATCGCCGGGGCGGATGCCGCCGAGCTGGCTGGCGAGCGCGCGGCCCTGGCCCTGCTCGAGGATCTCGGCCGGCCCGTCGGTCGCGCCCGCGCCGCGCGGCTTGAGGCCAAGCTGGCTATGATCGGAAAATTCCGCCAGGGGCTTGAGCGCGCCTTCCCCTTCCCCGCCGGTTGGGCCGCCGAGGCGCCGGACGATCTCGTGATCTGCCGCTGCGAGGAGGTGACGGCCGGCACGCTGCGCGCCACCGCCACCCGCTGGGGCACGCCGGAGCTGAACCGGCTGAAGGCGCTGTGCCGGGTCGGCATGGGCCGCTGCCAGGGCCGCATGTGCGGCGCCGCGGCAGCCGAGATCCTGGCCGCCCATCGCGGCGTCCCGGTCGAGGCGGTTGGGCGGCTGCGCGGCCAGGCGCCGGTCAAGCCGATCCCGATCGCGATCGAAGAGGCGCCGGAGGCAGCGGCGTGACGGGGCGCATTGCTATCTCCGAGGGGACGCTCGATTTCTTGTCCCCCCTCCCCTCGCGGGAGGGGGTTAGGGGGAGGGGGTTCTTTCCGCCCCACGCCGGCGATCGAGGACCGCTGGCTGATTTCGGCGACAGGCACAATCCCCGGCATTCGCGCGCGGACGCGCGCAAACCCCGCCCCCAAACCCCCCCCCCCCCCGGGGGGGGGGGGGGTTTGTTTTT
>NZ_JASATH010000069.1:0-35943 GCF_038440215.1 Inquilinus sp. OTU3971
GGGGGGGGCGGGCCCCGCGGGGGGGGGCCCCCCCCCCCCCCCCCCCCCCCCCCCCCCGCCCCTCAAGCCGCGTCGGCCAGGCCGCGCTTCTTCAGCAGCGCCGCCGGCTCCGGCGGCCGGCCGCGGAAGGCGCGGTAGGCCTCGGCCGGGTCGCGGCGGTAGCCGGCGGAATAGACGAACTCCGCCAGCCGGCCCGACACCGCCGGGTCGAAGATGTCGCCCGCCTCCTCGAACGCACCGAAGCCGTCCGCGTCCAGCACCTCGGACCACAGATAGCTGTAATAGCCGGCGGAATAGCCGCTGCCGGCGAAGACGTGCTGGAAATGCGGCGGCCGGTGCCGCATCACGATCGCCGACGGCATCCCGATTCGCTCCAGCGTCGCCCGCTCGAAGGCAGCCGGGTCGGAGGCATCGGCACCCGTGGCGTGGAAGTCGAGATCGACCAGGGCGGAGGAGATGAACTCGACGGTGGAGAAGCCCTGGTTGAAGGTGCGCGCCGCCAGCACCCGCTGCAGCAGCTCTTCCGGCATCGGCTCGCCGGTGCGGTAGTGCAGCGCGTGGCGGCGCAGGATCTCCGGCCGCTCCAGCCAGTGCTCGTACAGCTGCGACGGGAACTCGACGAAGTCGCGCGCCACATTGGTGCCGGCGATGGCCGGATAGGTCAGGTCGGACATCAGCCCATGCAGGGCGTGGCCGAATTCGTGGAACAAGGTGCGGGCGTCGTCGAAGCTGAGCAGGCTCGGCGTGCCCTTCGCCGCCTTGGCGAAGTTCATGACGTTGACGACGATCGGGCGCACCTCGCCGTCCAGGTTCTCCTGCTCCCGGATCGCCTCCATCCAGGCGCCGCTGCGCTTCGACGGCCGGGCGAAATAGTCGCCGTAGAACAGGCCGATGAAGCGGCCATCCCGGCCCGTCACCTCCCAGGCCCGGACATCGGGGTGCCACACCGGCACGTCACGCTGTTCCTGAAACGACAGGCCGAACAGGCGGTGCGCCGTGTCGAAGGCGGCCTCGATGATGCGCTCGAGCTGCAGGTAGGGCTTCAGCTCGCTCTCGTCGAGGTCGAACTCCCGCTTGCGCTGCTGCTCGGCGTAGTAGCGCCAGTCCCACGCCGCGACCTCGAAATTGCCGCCCTCGGCCGCGACCAGCGCCTGCAGCTTCTCCTGCTCGCGCAGGGCGCGGGCCCGGGCCGGGGTCCAGACCGAGTTCAGCAGGCCCAGCGCCGCCTCCGGCGTCTTGGCCATGGTGTCGGCCAGGCGGAAATGGGCGTAGCTGGAATAGCCCAGCAGCCGCGCCTGCTCCGCCCGCAGCGCCACGGTCTCGGCGATGATCGGCCGGTTGTCGGACGCGGCGCCCTCGCCGCGCGCGAGCCAAGCCTTGAACGCCGTCTCGCGCAGGTCGCGCCGGGCGGAGAACTGCAGGAAGGGCTCGACGCTGGACCGGCCGAGCGTGATCGCGTGCTTGCCCGGCTGGCCGCGATCGGCCGCAGCGGCCGCCGCCGCGTCGCGCAGCTCCTGCGGCAGGCCGGCCAGGTCAGCCTCGCCGTCCAGCACCAGGGCATAAGCCTTCTCGTCGGCCAGCACGTTCTGGCCGAAGCTGGTGCCCAGCGTGGCCAGGCGCTCGACGATCTCGGACAGGCGGCGCTTCGCCGCCACGTCCAGGCCGGCGCCGCTGCGGGTGAAGCCGAGATGGTAGCGCTCCAGCACCCGGTCCTGCTCCGGCGTCAGGCCCAGCACGGCCCGGCGGGCGAACAGCGCATCGACCCGGCGGAACAGCGCCGGGTGCTGCTGGATCGCGTTGTGGTGCCGGGCCAGCAGCGGCGCGACGTCGCGCTCCACCGCCTCCAATTCGTCGCTGCTGTGGGCCGAGGTCAGGTTGAAGAAGGCGGCGGCGACCCGGCGCAGCGCGCGGCCGCTGCGCTCCAGCGCCGCGACGGTGTTGTCGAAGCTCGGTTCGGCCGGGTCGCCGGCGATCGCCTCGATCTCGCGGAGATGCTCGGCCAGCGCGGCGTCGAAGGCCGGGCGGAAATGCCCGACCGCGATCCGCTGCCAGGGCGGGCTGCCGAAGGGCGTGTCCCATTCTACGAGCAGCGGGTTGGCGGAGGTCTGCGTCTCGGAGCTCATCTTGGCATCGCCCGTGATCTGGATCCTTGGCCGCCAGACTAGCGAGGATCGCAGCCCGGTGTCAGCAGCCGTGTCGCCGATCCACCCTGGGCAGGATTGCTTGAATCAGTATCGGTGTTAGAGGATTTTAAATCTTAGAAACTTTGCATTGCAGCAAAATACTGGAGATTTTGAGTCATGGTCATAAAGATTTAACTGCTGGATCGTTCCATTCACGATGGTGATTCCTGGCCGGCCTCGCTAGCATATCCCCGTATTCCAGACGAGAGCCCCGGATGGCCGGGGCCAGGAGGGGTTTGCAGATGACGACGCTGACGGTTGCGCCGAACGGCATCAATGGCGCCGGGTTTTCCTTCGACGCCCTGGGGCAGCTCGATTTCGACAATCCAAGGGTGACCTCCCTCACTTCCACCGCCGGGCATATCAATTTCGACGGCGTGTCGGTCGACCTCACCGGCAACGGCCTCGGCGCCGGGCTGTTCGGGATCACCGGCGTGGTGACCGGGCTGGTGCTGTCGCAGAACGGCGTCGCCATCGCCACCTTCACCGGCACCTCGCTCAGCGCCGCGACCACCTATTCGCAGATCAGCAATGGCGACTTCACCGGCCTCGCCAACAGCCTGTTCGCCGGCAATGACAGCCAGCCCGGTTCGCAGAAGGGCGATGTTCTGGCCGGTCTGGCCGGCAACGACACTCTCAGCGGCCTGGCCGGCAATGACACGCTCGAGGGCCGGGTCGGCAACGACGTGCTGCGCGGAGGCGCCGGGGCCGATGTGCTGGAGGGCGGCGCCGGCATCGACACGGCCAGCTACTACAGCAGCTCGGTCAAGGTCTCGGTCAGCCTGACCACCGGCAAAGGCAGCGGCGGCGAAGCGCAGGGCGACACACTCTCCGGCATCGAGAACCTCTCCGGCAGCCAGGGCAGCGACACCCTCGCCGGCAACAGCCGGGCCAATGTGCTGCAGGGCTGGAACGGCAACGATGCCCTCACCGGGGCCGGCGGGACCGACACGCTGACGGGCGGCGCCGGGGCCGACCGCTTCGTCTACAGCAGCGCGGCGCAGAGCCCGACCGGCTCAGGCGCCGACCGGATCACCGATTTCAGCCATGTCCAGGGCGACCGCATCGACCTGTCGGGGATCGACGCCAATGCCGAAGTCTCCGGCAACCAGGCCTTCCGCTTCATCGGCACCGGCCTCTACACCCACCATGCCGGAGAGCTGCGCTTCTCCACCTCCGCCAGCGGCACGACCATCGCCGGCGATGTCGACGGCGACGGCACCTCCGACTTCCACATCCTCCTGACCGGGGCGGTCCACCTGGTCGCGAGCGATTTCGTGCTCTGACGATGCCGGGCGGACGTCAGCAGCCGGTCAGGCGCGGCGTCCGCTCGACCTCGAGGCCGAAGGCCGGGCGCAGATGCGTGCCGGCGACATTGCCGAAGAAGGCCGCAGCCAGCCACAGCCAGCCATGCAGGCTGCCGGAGGCGATGCCGGAGAAATAGGCGCCGATGTTGCAGCCATAGGCCAGGCGGGCGCCGTAGCCGAGCAGCAGCCCGCCGACCACGGCGGCGGCGACTTGGCGGCCGGGGATCCGCCAGACCGGGGCGAAGCGCCCGGCCAGGCCGGCGGCCAGCAACGCGCCGACGACGATGCCGATATCCATCACCGAGGTGACGTCGGCGAGGATGCTGCCGTTCAGGGCCGCCGCGTTGGCCGGCTTCGACCAGTAGGGCCAGCTCGCCGGGTCGAAGCCGACCAGCGCCGCCGCCTTGGAGCCCCAGAGGGCGAAGGCCGAGGTGATGCCCCAGGGCCGCCCGGCCAGGGCCAGGGTGACGAAGTTCAGCACCGCCAGGGCGACGCCGCCCCAGACCAGCGGCCAGGGGCCGCGCAGCAGCCGCTGCAGGCCACGCGTCGCCGACGGCTCCGGCGCCACCAGGGCGCCGTGCACGCGGCGTTCGCGCAACACGGTCAGGCCGGCGATGGCGGCGAAGATGGCGAGGTTCAGCAGGAGGGACGGCCACAGCCCGAGGCTGGTGACCAGCGACACCGCCGGCAGCGAGGGCTGTGCCGTCCACCAGTGCAGATGGGCCGCGCCGATCGCCGAGCCGGCGATGAAGAAGACCAGGGTCAGCACCATGCGGGTGGAACCGCCGCCGACCGTATAGAGCGTGCCGGAGGCGCAGCCGCCGCCGAGCTGCATGCCGATGCCGAAGAGGAAGGCGCCGACCACCACCGAGACGCCGAGCGGCGAGATGTTGCCGCTGACCGGCTGGCCGAACAGCGTGCCGGCCGACAGCGCCGGGAAGAACAGCAGCACGGCGACCGCCAGCATCACCATCTGCGCCCGCAGCCCGGCGCCGCGGCCATCGGCGATGAACACCCGCCAGGCCGAGGTGAAGCCGAAGGCGGCGTGATAGAGCACCACGCCAAGCGCCGCGCCGAGGGCGTAGAGCGCCGCCTGGCGGGCATCGATCACCGCGGAGAGCAGCAGCACGCCGGCGAGCAGCACCAGCCCGGCCAGGCCGGCGACGCGCGGATTGATCGCCGGGGCAAGACGGGGAGCGGTCTGACCGCCGAGAAAGGTGATCGTCGACATCGCATGAATCCGGAAGCGGCCGCCGTCAGGGCGACCCGGTTCGGAATACATAATCCTGTAGTACAAAATGTCAATTCAATGAAAATTACACAAGAATGCCGATAAATCTGTAGCGCCCCCTGCCCGTCACCGCGCGGCACGCAAGCGCCATTGTGAAGGATCGCCGTCCGAGCCAGATTGAGCTCCGTGATTTCAGATGACGATTTCGGACGGGCGAATTCATGCATCGCTTCACCAAGATACTGGCGCGCAGGCTGATGTTCGCCGTCCTGCTGGGGGGCATCTCCAGCGCGGCCCTGGCCGAGACGGTCTTCAACAAGGGCAACGGCGCCGACCCCACGACCTTCGATCCGCAGCAGATGGCGGTCGTTGCGGAAGCCGTCATCGCCGTGGATCTGTTCGAAGGGCTGATGACCTATAGCGCCGACGGCAACGCCGTGCCGGGAGCGGCGGAAAGCTGGGCGGTCTCCGATGACGGCCTGACCTACAGCTTCAAGCTGCGCGCGGACGGAAAATGGTCGGACGGCACGCCGGTCACCGCGGCCGATTTCGTCTTCGGCTGGCAGCGCCTGGTCGATCCGGAGACCGGGTCGCCCTATGCCGCCAATCTGGACGCGGTGGCCAATGCCAGGGACATCCGGACCGGCGCCCGACGGCCCGCGGATCTCAGAGTCCGCGCGATCGACGCCCGCACCCTCGAGGTGACGCTGGCCGCACCGACGCCATACTTTGTCGCATCCCTTGCGCACTACGCCACCGCGGCGGTCAGCCGCGCCAATGTCGACAGGTTCGGGGCCGATGCCTTTAAGCCCGGCCACCTCGTCTCGAACGGCGCCTATAGCCTGACCGAGGCGGTGCCGCAGGATCACGTCAAGCTGACCCGGAACCCGCATTTCCATGACGCCGCGTCGATCCGGATCGACACGGTGATGCTCACTCCGACCGCCGACATCGAGGTCGAACTGCGCCGCTTCCGGGGCGGCAGGCTGGACATGACCTATGACCTGTCGGGGCAGCAGATCCAGGCGCTGCAGGAGACGGTCCCGAACCAGGTTCACGTCACGCCGTATCGGGGCACCTACTACTATGCTTTTAACCTGACGCATGAGCCGTGGCGCGGCAGCCCGGAGCTGCGCCACGCCCTGTCGCTGGCGATCGACCGCGACATGCTGGCCAGGACCGTCACGCGTTCCCACGAACTGCCGGCCTACACCTTCGTGCCGCCGGGCACCTTCGACTTCCCCGCCTGGCAACCGAAGGCTGCCAGGCTGACCCAGGCCCAGCGCGACGCAAAGGCCAGGGAGCTATTCGCCAAGGCAGGCTATGGTCCCGACAGGCCCCTGAAGCTGGAGCTCATCTACAACGTCGGCGAGAGCCACGAGCGGATCGCCCGGGCGATCGCGGAGATGTGGAAGAAGAAGCTCGGGGTCACGACCGAGTTCCGTACCCAGGAATGGGGGCCTTTCCAGGCCACGCTCGAGGGTCGGCGATTTTCCGACATCGCACGGAACGGATGGCTCGGCGACTACGACGATGCCTACAATTTCCTGCAGTTGGAGCCGGACGGCTCAGGCCCGTTGAACGCGACGGGCTATGCCAATCCGAAGTATCGCGCCCTGATGGCCCAGGCAGCCCGGGAGACCGATCCCAGACGGCGCGGCCGGATGTTGCAGCAGGCCGAACGGATCATGATCGACGACCTGCCGCTGATCCCGATCTACCGCTACATGAGCAGGCATGCGGTCTCGCCGGCCGTGAAGGGCTGGGTGGACAACGTGCAGGACGTCCACCCGACACGCTGGCTGTCGATCGAGCGCTGAGCGGCGGCACCGTCGCGGGTCAGCGGCCATCGCAGCCGATTGACTCGGACGACTCCAGATCCAAGATCTTTCATCCACTGCACCATCGCTTCGGCCCGTGTCGGGGGGCGGGCGCGAGTGGGCTATAGCGGCCGAGCCCATCACAAGCCGGGATCGAAACCCGTCTTCGAACGATCCGGCCGAGATCATGGCCTCGCGATGCGGGGCAACCCGTCGTCGCCGTTGGGGAGATGCTGGCGGCATCTCCCGTGGGTTGAGCACCTCCACCGCCGCGAGGCATTTCAGGAGGATCGACATGGCATATCTCGATGTGAGCCCGATGATCGTCGCACTTCGTACTTCCCCGGCCGAATTCGACATCCGTCGCGGGCTGCTGCGCCACAAGCCCAGCGGCCATCGGGTGATATTCGACCCGCTGGGCGGCAGCGCCCGGATCGAAGCGGAGTGCGACTGCGCCCTCCTCCGCATCTCGCATCAGCAGAGCCGCGAGCTGACCGAGGCGTATCACGACTGGGAGGAGACGTACTGGCGCGTCGTGCGGATCAACCGGGACTTCGCCTCGCATTTCGACCGTCGCTTCTGGCCGAGGCTGGCGACCCATCTCGAGCGCATCCTGCAGGCTGGCCTGACGGCCTTCGAACGGCTCGTTCCGGCACGGCGCTCGAGGTCCGTTGAGAACACGGCTGATCGCAACACCGCCGCGCCGCCGATGCCGGCGGAATAACAATCCAGGCGGATCGCGAGGGCGGGCTCTTTCGGGGGCGAGGCGATTGACCGCCTCGCCCCCTCGGCTCACGCATTTTTCACGCTGAACGGCCGGTCGATACACGAAGCGTGCCGCTGTTCCGGAGAGACTCCTGTCAACACCCTGAGACAAGGGGAAAGCCGAGACAGGGAGGTTCTCTTGTACACGACCAGACCGATCAGCAGGCCCCCGACCCGACCAGAAGGCGCGACATACAGCCATCGGCACGGCTTGGGCCATGCTCCCAGAATCGAGCGGCGACGCCTCACCATCCTGGTCGCGGATGTCGTGGGGTTCAGCCGGCTCGTCGAGCTCGACGCCCTCGCCACGGCGCTCGATCTGCGTGCGCTCCGGCGACATTTAGTCCTGCCGATCGTCCTCGCCCATCGGGGGCGGCTGGTGAGCTCCGCGGGTGACGGCGCGCTGATCGCGTTCCCGCGCCCGGTGGACGCCGTGAACTGCGCCGTCGCGCTTCAGCGCGGCGTGAACGCCGAGCCGGCGGGAGCCGGCATCGACCGGAGCCTTCGCCTGCACATGGGTGTCAGCACCGGCGACAGCATCGCCGTCGATGGTGAGCTGTTCGGGCATCCCCTGAACGTCGCCGCCCGCCTCCAGGCGCTCGCCGAGCCCGGCGACGTCTACCTGTCCGAGACCGTGGTCGCGGAGGTTGCCGACACGACCGGGATCGGCTTCGAGGCCCTCGGACAATGCCTGCTCAGGAACATGGCCGAACCGATCGGCGTCTATCGGATCGCCCGCAGCGCATTGACGGGCTGATGAAGATCCCGATGCACAGCCTCCGGCCGCCAGCCTCTTCCGGATGGCCTGCGCATCCCATTGGAGAGCTTTCCATCCCCGGCTGACTGCCGCACCGTCATCTCATTTGACAAGCGCCAGGGGGAACGACCATGCCGCGCTTCGATCCAATCGCCACCCCGCACGATTTTTCCGTGATCGACCTGGGCAACCGGGACCAGTTGCTCGCCGTCGGCGAGGAGGTCTTCAAGGCGGCGACGAGCCCGACCGATCTGGCCAACTTCATCCTCAACGCAAAATCCATCCTGCAGCAGCCCAACCTCGCCAAAGGGCTCGATCCCAAGGCCGTCGCCGGCAAGAGCATCAACGTGGTCGTCGACACCGATGATGTGATCAACGTCGTCATCCCGCAGGTCCAGACCACCTTCAAGGACCAGCAGGAGAAGGAGGACTACCTCAGGAGGATCGGGTTCATCGTCCTCTGCGGATGCCGGTAGGAGACCGGCCCGTCTCGGGATGAGGTGATCCGCGAGACGGCATCGACGAACTGCCGTCGTCTGGCTTCGTCGGGGATGAGCACGACCTCGTCGAGCCAGCGGAGGGCGCGTTCCGGTGTGAACGGCTCCTCCCCTCCCCAGGTCCCGCCGAGACGCCGGAAGAACTCCTCGCCGGCCGCCCTGGCCTCCGTCGCGCGCCCCGAAGACGCCAGGGCCACAGCCCGCCAGGCGACCAGCTCGGGAACCGTGTCCGGGCCGAGCCGGGTCAATGTCAGCGCCCGTTCGTAGGCCCCGGCATGCGTGCAGGCGACGGCCAGGTACCAGTAGAAATAGGGCGGCGGGGCCGGATGGATCTCGAGGGCGCGCTCGCCGCATCGGATCGCGTCGTCGATCGAGCCGAGATGCGCCAGCCCTTCGGCACAGGCGATCAGCGTCATCGGATCATCGGGGTTCAGCGCGCGCGCCTGCTCGAAATGGCGCCGCGCCTGCTCCGGCATGCGCTGGCGCAGATAGGCCCAGGCGGCGATGATATGACCGTGGCTGTCCCATGGATCGATCGCGATGGCGTCCCGGGCCAGCCGGGTCGCGTGCGCGAAGGTCTCGGGGTCGCAGCGCGAGCCGGGCACCAGCTGCTGTCGCGAGAGCTCGATCGAGGCGAGGCCGGACAGCGGCCGGGCAAAGCCCGGATCCGCCGCTGCCGCGCGGTTCAGCAGCGGTATGGCGGCGTCGAACGCCTCGCTGCTGAACGTCTCCACCATCCGGTCGCCGGCCAGCCAGAGGTCATACGCTTCTGCGGTCTCACCAAGCTGGGGGATGCGCGCCGTCCGGACCACATGGTCGACCCGATGCGCGAAGCTCGTCAGGCCCGGCAGCACCGAGGCGAGATCCGCGGCCGCGGGAAAGGCGAGCACCTCGACCAGATGCTGCAGGTTCGTCGCCGTGTCGCACAGGCGAAGGCCGTATCGGCAGGCGGTTCCGTCGTGCCGGAGGCCGATCCGCAGCAGATAGGGACCGGCCTCGGCCGCCTGCTCGGGCGAGGTGATCAGGCGGGTCGAGAAGGTCCGGTACCGGGACAGCGCGGTGACGAGCTCGTCCTCCAGAAGCTGCGACAGGTCGCGGACCAGCTCCGGCGGCCCGATGGCGGGCTGGACGAACACCGCCACCACGGGCGTGCGGTGCGGGATAGCCCGTGTCGGGCTCGAAGGCGACGCCTCCCCACGCCGGAGGGCGTCGATATGCGACCGGAGCTCGGCGGAGGGTTCGATGTCGAGCGCATGGGCGAGAGCCTTGCAGCATTGCTCGAACTGGCGGAGCGCGGCCCCGATGGCCCCCTTGCGCGCATGCAGATCGATCAGGACCCGGTGCCCGCGCTCGTGAGCCGGATCGACGCGAAGCAGCGCCTGGGCGAGCGCCTCCAGATCCCGGTCCCGTCCGGATCTCTCCGCCTCGGTGACGGCTTCCTCCAGCGCGCGGAGGATGGCGGCGTGGCGGGATGCGCGCTCGGCCTGCAGCCAGTGGTCGAAGGCCGTGCCGGGAGATGAGATGCCGTCGAGCAGCTCGCCCACCCAGCCGGCGCTCGCCTGCAGGAGCGCCTCCACGGTTCCGACCGCCAGGAGGCGGTCCATGCCCAGCGCGTCCACGGCCAGGGTATGCGTGTCGAGCCGCACCGAGAGGCGGTCGGCGGTGAGCAGGCCGTCGGCCTGATCGTCAAGGCTCTGCCGCAGCTCGAGCAGCGCGTGACGCAGCGAGCCCTGCGCCTGCGCCTGGCCGCGATCGCCCCAGAACAGCCCGATCAGACGTTCCCGGCGGGCCTGTCCGTTCGGCTGCAGGGCAAGATAGGCGAGGAGGCAGAACGCCTTCTTCAGACGCGGCGTGCAATCGGATCCGTCAGGCCCGACCAGTCGCGGATTCCCGAAAAGCTTCAGCACAAAGCCAGTCGTGCACATATCCATGACCGTCGCCTCGCATTCCCGATAGAGAACGTCGCCAGCAACGAAACCCACCGTACAATCATCAGAAAAAGACGGCCGAAGCTTCGGATCTCAGGAATTCTCTCTTTGCTGCCGAGAGAATCCACAGAATGCGGATATCTTCCTCTGATCTATCAGCTTATTTGGAAATAATAGAGAACGACTGTGCTTAAATTATGTCAATTTTCACGCATCTCCGGGTTCGGAACTGCTGGGCCGAGAGGCATGGCGATGCGGGGAGCGGAAACGCTCCCCGCCGCGGGTATCGCCATTCCGCACCTCACCCGATCGTCATCAGGCTGGCATTGCCGCCCGCCGCCGCGGTGTTGTTGCTGACCGACCGCTCCAGCAGCAGCCATTCCAGGGCATAGAAGGCGCGGCCCTCGGCGAGGTCGTCGCGGGTTGCGCCCTGGACCGGCACCAGCGGGCCCGGCCGGGCCGCGATGGCCCGGTTCACCGCGTGCAGAGCGTCGCCGTCGCCCTCGAACAGCACCGCGTCGGCCGGCGCCGAGGCCCAATCGTCGGCGCGGGACAAGAGCGGCTTCAGCGACGGTGGCACGGCCCCGAGCAGGGCGTCGGCGACCTCCTTGGGGGCCGACAGCACCGCGGTGTTGCCGGTGGCCAGCGCCGCGCCGATCTGCAGCGCCGCGCCGGCCGCGGTCTGGGCCAGGCACAGCACCGTGCCGCGCGGCTCCAGGCTGTAGCTGTTCTTCTCGCCGACCGGGCCGGGCAGATCGAGGGTCACGCCGAGCGGGCTGCGCGCCTCGAAGGCGGCGACGCGGTCGGCCTCCGCCGTCCGGCCGGCCTTGCGCAGGGCCGCCACCCAGTCGCGGAGCGGCTGGAAGTGCTTGTCGCTCGCGGCGCTGTCGGACGCCACCGGCCCGGCCTCGGGCCGGACCGAGAGCAGCCGGTACAGGTACATCGGGCCGCCGGCCTTAGGCCCGGTGCCGGACAGGCCGTGGCCGCCGAAGGGCTGCACCCCAACCACCGCGCCGATCAGGTTGCGGTTGACGTAGACATTGCCGGCCGTGGCGCGGTGCGACACCCGGGCAATGGTCTCGTCGATCCGGGTGTGGACGCCGAAGGTCAGGCCGTAGCCGGTGGCGTTGATCGCGTCCAGGAGTTGGTCGAGCTGGCTGCGGCGGTAGCGCAGCACATGCAGCACCGGCCCGAACACCTCGCGCTTCAGCTCGGCGATCGAGTCGAGCTCGATCAGGGTCGGCGGCACGAAGGTGCCGTGCTTCGCCGCCTCGGGCAGCGGCAGGGCCTGGACCTTGCGGCCCTTGGCCTGCATTGCCTCGATGTGCCTGGCGATGATCGCCCGCGCCTCGTCGGTGATCACCGGGCCGACATCGACCGCCAGCCGGTCCGGGTTGCCGATCGCGAGCTCGGCCATCGCGCCCTTCAGCATGGTCAGGACGCGGTCGGCCACATCCTCCTGGATGCACAGGATTCGCAGCGCCGAGCAGCGCTGGCCGGCACTGTCGAAGGCCGAGGCCAGCACGTCGCCCACCACCTGCTCCGGCAGGGCCGAGCTGTCGACGATCAGCGCGTTCTGGCCGCCGGTCTCGGCGATCAGCGGAATCGGCCGGCCCTCGGGGTCGAGGCGGTCGGCCAGCACCTTCTGGATGATCTTGGCGACCTCGGTCGAGCCGGTGAACATGACGCCGCGGGTGCGGCTGTCGGCCACCAGCCGCGCCCCGACCTCGCCGGCGCCCGGCACCAGTTGCACCGCCCCGGCCGGCACCCCGGCCTCGCGCAGCAGGCGCACAGCGGTCGCGGCGATCAGCGGCGTCTCCTCCGCCGGCTTGGCCAGCACGGTGCTGCCCGCCGCAAGCGCCGCCGCCACCTGGCCGGTGAAGATCGCCAGCGGGAAGTTCCACGGGCTGATGCAGACTATGGGGCCGAGCGGCCGGTGGGTGTCGTTGGAGAACTGGTCGCGCACCTGGGCCGCGTAGTAGCGCAGGAAGTCGACCGCCTCGCGCACCTCGCCGATCGCGTTCGGCAGGGTCTTGCCGGCCTCGCGGATGATGGTGCCCAAGAGGGCTGGCATCCGCGCCTCCATCAGGTCGGCGGCGCGCAGCAGGCAGGCGGCGCGGTCGGCCGGCGGGGTGGACTGCCAGATCGGCGCGGCAGCGGCGGCATGGGCCATCGCCTCGTCGACCTGGCTTGCGGACGCCTCGACCACCGTGCCGACCACGTCGCGGCGGTCCGCCGGGTTGCGGACCTCGCGGGCCGGGCCGTCGCGGTCGCTATCGCCCAGCATCGGCACGGCGCGGACCACCGCGTCGACGCCGCCGAGCAGCGCGGCGGAGAGCGAGGCCAGGCGCTGCTCGTTCGACAGGTCGATGCCGGCGGAGTTGTCGCGGCTGTCGCCGAACAGGGCGCGCGGCGAGGCGATCTTGGCGTGCGGGGCGCCGAGCGGCTGGACCTTACGCGCCGCCTCGACCGGGTCGGCGATCAGCTCGTCGATCGAAACGTCCGGGTCGCCGATGCGGTTGACGAAAGAGGTGTTGGCCCCGTTCTCCAGCAGTCGCCGGACCAGATAGGCCAGCAGCGTCTCATGGGTGCCGACCGGGGCGTAGATCCGGCACGGCCGGTCCAGCTTCTCGCGCCCCACCACCTCCTCATACAGCCCCTCGCCCATGCCGTGCAGGCACTGGAACTCGTACTGGCCGCGATAGTAGTTCTCGCCGGCCATCTTGTAGATGGTCGCGAGCGTCTGGGCGTTGTGGGTGGCGAATTGCGGGAACACCGCGTCCGGCGCCGCCAAGAGCTTGCGGGCACAGGCCAGGTAGGAAACGTCGGTGTAGATCTTGCGGGTGTAGACCGGGAAGCCTTCCAGCCCGTCGACCTGGGCGCGCTTGATCTCGCTGTCCCAATAGGCGCCCTTGACCAGCCGCACCATCACCCGGTGGCCGCTGCGCCGGGCCAGGTCGATGACATAGTCGATCACGAAGGGGCAGCGCTTCTGATAGGCCTGGACGACGAAGCCGATGCCGTTCCAGCCGGACAGCGCCGGGTCGAAGCACAGCGCTTCCAAGAGGTCGAGCGACAGCT
Organism: Inquilinus sp. OTU3971; assembly: GCF_038440215.1. Lineage (NCBI taxonomy): Bacteria > Pseudomonadati > Pseudomonadota > Alphaproteobacteria > Rhodospirillales > Rhodospirillaceae > Inquilinus > Inquilinus sp. OTU3971. The sequence continues at coordinate 13,570 of NZ_JASATH010000069.1, forward strand.
CCAGCCGGTCGGCCTCCTCGGCGTCGATGTTGAGACCGATGTCGTAGCTGCGGGCCAGCACCGCCAGGGCGGTCAGCCGCGGCAGCAGCTCGCCCTTCACCCGGTCGGCCTGGGCCCGGGAATAGCGCGGATGCAGGGCCGACAGCTTGATCGAGATGCCCGGCCCCTCATAGATGCCGCGCCGCTCCGCCGCCTTGCCGATGGCGTGGATCGCCTGCTCGTAGTCGCGGTAGTAGCGGTCGGCGTCGGCCCCGGTCGTGGCCGCCTCCCCGAGCATGTCGTAGGAGTAGCGGAAGCCCTTGGCTTCGAGCTTGCGGCCGTTGGCCAGCGCCTCGGAGATGGTCTGGCCGGAGACGAACTGCTCGCCCATCATCCGCATCGCTATGTCGACGCCCTTGCGGATCAGCGGCTCGCCGCCGCGGCCGATCAGCCGGGTCAGGGCGGCGGACAGGCCGGCCTCGCTGTTCGTGGTCACCAGCTTGCCGGTCACCACCAGGCCCCAGGCGGCGGCGTTGACGAACATCGACGGGCTCTGGCCGACATGGGACTGCCAGTCGCCGGACGAGATCTTGTCGCGGATCAGCGCGTCGCGGGTGGCGCGGTCGGGGATGCGCAGCAGCGCCTCGGCCAGGCACATCAGGGCGACGCCCTCATGGCTCGACAGCGAGAACTCCTGGATCAGCCCCTCGACGCCGGCGCCGACGCCCTTGGCGCGCAGCGCCTCGACCAGCGTGCGGGCGATGCCCCGCGCCCCGTCGGTCACCGGCTTCGGCAGGCTGGCACCGGCCAGGATATAGGGCAGGCACTCCTCCTCCGGCCGGCGGTAGGCGGCGGTGATCTTGGCGCGCAGCACGGTCTGCGGCTGCACCGACTGGGCGAATTCGAGGAAGGGCTGCGGCCCGGCTTCTTCGGCGGCCGGGTCGTCGACCAGGTCGGCGCCGTCGGTCTCTTCGGGGCTGCCGAAGGTCTCGCCGCGCTCGACCCGGTCGAGCATCGCCAGCATGGCCTGCTTGACCAGCCAGTGCGGGGTGCGGCCTTGCTTTTCCGCCGCCGCCTTCAGCCGCGCCCGCAGCTCGTCATCGATCTTCACGCCGAACGTCGTGCTGCCCATGGCCCTGCCCCCGCGGGTTTTGTTCTCCGGGAGTAGTACCATCAACAGGGCAAAAGGCGCAACCTTACCCTCGGACGGGTTGCACCTGCCGGATCACACCAGGTCGCGCGGAATGTCCTCGGACCAAGAGCGCTCGGTCGCGACCTGTCCGTTCTCCTTGGCCGTCAGCTCGGTGGTCAGGTGCCAGCGGTCGAGATCGGCGGCCAGCACCGACCGGCTCTCGATCAGGATGCGCCAGCCCTCGCGCCCCATCTCGTAGGACTGGGTCAGGACGTAGCGCGCCGACAGCGGGTCGTCGTCGCGGATCACCAGCTCGCGCTTCAGGCTGTGCGAGGCCATGGTGTCGATCTCGTCGAAGCGCAGGATGCCCTCGCCGAACAGGCCGCCGATGCCTTCGGTGACATAGATCGTCTCGCCGGTCACATGGTCCTGCTTGGAGGTGCGCCGGATCGTTCCGGGCGACAGCTGGGTGGCCGGCGCAGAAGGACCGCGGACCGGCGGTTCGAACGCGACTGCATCCCCTGCCCCGCCTTGCCGCACCGGCAGGTCGAGACGGCTGGCGCCCGCCCGCAGGGTCAGGGTTGCGGCATACGGGGCCGGCCACACGACGGGCCAATAGCCGGTGGCGACGGCGATGCGGATGCGGTGCCCGGCCGGGAAGCGATGGCCGCAATCATTCAGCTTCACCCGAACCCGGTAGCGCCTGCCGGGCTCCAGCGGCGCCGGCGCCTCATGGCCGTCGCGATGGGTCAGGTTCAGCACGCCGTAGCTGACCCGGGCCGAGCGCCCGTCCGGCGCCACATCGCACAGCCGCACCGCCAGCTGCGCCACCGGCGCATCCGAGGCGAGGTCGAGCAGCAGCTCCGGCGCGCCCAGGATCTCCACCGGCTCGTCCAGCGGCGCGGTGTCGAAGATCTGCGCGGCGCCATCATCGAGGCGCTGGTCGACCGGTAGCTCGCCGGGGCAGCCGGTGGCCATCCATTCGCCGGCCGCCTTGCCATGGCTGAGCGGCGAACGGACCAGGATGTCGCTCTCAGGACCAGCGGCCTCGGCCAGCGCGCCCGGCGCGTTCAGGGCCCAGCGCCGCGCCGCGATGGCGGGGCTGGGCCACTCCGCCTCGCCGACCCAGCGGCCCTCGGTCTCGGCTCTGCTGCCGGTGGGCGAATTCCAGTCCTCGACGAAGGCGCGCAGCATCGGCTCCGCCATCACCCCGGTGTCGTGGCCCTTCAGCCACTGGTCCCACCAGCGCAGCGCCTCCTGCAGGAAGCCGATCGCCGGCCCCGGCGCGCCGTCCTGCGGATAAACATGGCCCCAGGGGCCGATGATGCCGCGCCGCGGCACCTGCAGCCCGGCCAGCAGGCGCGGCACGGCGTTGGTGTAGCTGTCGGCCCAGCCGCCCACGGCCAGGACCGGACATTGGATTGCCGACCAGTCCTCGCAGACCGAGCCGTGCTTCCAGTACTCGTCATAGCGCTGGTGGCGCAGCCACAGGGCCGGGAAGAAGGGCAGCCGCTCCAGCCGCTCCAGCCATTGCCGGCGCCAGCCCTCGCCGACGATCGCCGGGTCGGCCGGCCTGGCCTGATAGGCCAGCATGATCGCGCCCCACCACAGGTTGTCGTTGAGCAGGCAGCCGCCCTGGAAGTGGATGTCGTCCGAGTAGCGATGGTCGGTCGAGTAGACGGTGATGATCGCCTTCAGCGCCGGCGGCCGGCGCGCCGCCACCTGCAGCGCGTTGAAGCCGCCCCAGGACTTGCCCATCATGCCGACGGCGCCGGTGCACCAGGGCTGCGCCGCGATCCAGGCGATCACCTCCAGCGCGTCGTCCTGCTCCTGCTTCAGGTACTCATCCGCCATGTGGCCGTCGGATTCACCGGTGCCGCGCATGTCGACGCGGATGGCCGCGTAGCCTTGGCCGGCGAACCAGCCATGCATCGGCTCGTCGCGGCCGCGGGTGCCGTCGCGCTTGCGGTAGGGGATGTATTCCAGCACGGCGGGCGCGGGCGCCGTCTCAGCCCCCTCCGGCAGCCACAGCCGGGCGGCCAGGCGGGTGCCGTCGGCCAGCGGGATCCAGATGTTCTCCTCGACGCGGATCGGCATGTCGGGGTCTCCCATGAAGGCGGTCAAGCGGTGGCGCGCGCGGCGAGGACCTGGTCCAGCCAGTCGCGGCGCAGCTCGGGGACGGAGGCCAGCAACCGGCCGGTGTAGTCGTGGAAGGGCGGCGTGAAGATCTCCGCCGTCGGCCCCTGCTCCACCACCCGGCCGCGCTGCATCACCGCGGTGCGGTCGGCCAGCCGGCGGACCACGCCGAGATCATGGGTGATGAACAGATAGGCGACGCCCAGCTCGTCCTGCAACCGGCGCAGCAGGCGCAGGATCTCCTCCGCCACCAGCGGGTCGAGCGCCGAGGTCACCTCGTCGCAGATCATCAGGTCGGGCTTGGCGGCCAGGGCGCGGGCGATGCAGACGCGCTGCTTCTGCCCGCCGGAGAGCGCGCCGGGAAGGCGGTCGGCGAAGGCGGCGTCCAGGCCGATCAGGCCCAGCAGCCGGCCGACCTCCTGCTTCCGCTCCCGCCCCTTGAGGCCGAAATAGAAACCGAGCGGCCGGCCGATCGCCTCGCCCACCGTCTGGCGCGGGTTCAGCGCGACGTCCGGCAGTTGGTAGACCAGCTGGATGCGGCGCAGCAGGTCGCGGCTTCGGGCGGTGTAGGAGGAGGGCAAGGCTTGCCCGTCCAGCCGCACCGACCCGGCGGTCGGCGGCAGCAGGCCGGTGATCACCCGCGCCAGCGTCGATTTGCCGGAACCGGATTCGCCGACCACCGCCAGGGTCTCGCCCCGGCGCAGCGACAGCGACACGTCGGCCAGCACCGGCACCTTGTGATAGGCGGCGGAGATGCCCTCGACGGTCAGCAGCTCCGCGCCGCCCTCGTGCCGGCGCGGTTCGCCCGAAAGGCTGGCCTGCCGCTCGCCCACCAGCCGACGGGTGTAGTCCTCGCGCGGCGCTTCCAGCACCTGCTCGGTGGCGCCGAGCTCGACCGGCTTGCCGTGGCGCAGCACCTGGATCCGGTCGGCGATCTGCGCCACCACGGCGAGGTCGTGGCTGATGTAGAGCGCCGCCGTGCCATAGCGCTGGATCAGCCGGCGTAGCAGGGCCAGCACCTCGATCTGGGTGGTGACGTCCAGCGCCGTGGTCGGCTCGTCCAGCACCAGGATGTCGGGCCGGCAGGACATGGCCATGGCGACCATGGCGCGCTGCAGCTGGCCGCCTGAGACCTGGTGCGGATAGCGGTCGCCGAAGCGCTTGGGGTCCGGCAGGTCGAGCGCCCGGAACAGCTCCAGCATCCAGGCGCGCGCCTCGGCCTTGCCCATCGCCCGATGGTGCCGCGGCCCCTCCAGCACCTGGCGGCCGATGGTCAGCGCCGGGTTGAAGGCGGCGGCCGCGCTCTGCGCCACATAGGCGATGCGGGCGCCGCGCAGCCGGGCGCGGCCGGCCGAGCCCTCTCCCGTCACCTTCTGTCCGCCGATCGACACGGTGCCGCCGGCGATGCGGCAGCCGCCGCGGCCCCAGCCCATGGCGGCCAGGCCGATGGTCGACTTGCCGGCGCCGGATTCGCCGATCAGACCCAGCACCTCGCCCGGCTTCAGGTCGAGGTTGATGCCGTGCACCAGGACGGTGCCGTCCGGCGCCTCGACCCGCAGGCCGCGGATGGTGAGGATGTCGCTCATCGCCTCTCTCCCTGCGGCCGGCTGCGGCCGGCGAGCAGCCAGTCGACCACCAGGTTGACGCCGATGGTCAGCAGCGCGATGGCCGCGGCCGGGTACAGCGGCGCGTAGAGCCCGTAGAGGATGCCCTGCTGGTTGTCCTTCACCATGCCGCCCCAATCGGCATAGGGCGGCTGGATGCCCAGGCCCAGGAAGGACAGGCCGGCGACGAACAGGAAGGTGAAGCAGAAGCGCATGCCGAATTCGGCGATCAGCGGCGCCGCCGCGTTCGGCAGGATCTCCTTGCGGATCAGCCACCAGGCGCCCTCGCCGCGCAGCCGCGCCGCTTCGGCATATTCCATCACGTTGATCCCCTGCCCCAGGATGCGGGCCAGGCGGAAGACGCGGGTCGAGTCCAGGAGCGCGATGGTCACGACCAGCACCGGCAGCGAGGAGCCGAGCGCCTGCAGCACCACCAGGGCGGAGATCAGCACCGGCACGCACATGATGGTGTCGACCAGCCGCGACAGCACGGTGTCGACCCAGCCGCCGCGCAGGGCGGCGAGGAAGCCGAGCGGCAGGCCGACCGTGAAGGACAGCAGCGAGGCCGCCAGCGACGCGCCGATCGACATCTGCGCGCCGAAGAGCAGACGCGAGAGCATATCGCGGCCGTTCTGGTCCAGGCCGAACCAGTTCAGCGCGGTGGCGGGGTCGAACGGGCCGCCGAGGATGTCCTCCTCGCCATAGGGGGCCAGCAGCGGCCCGAACAGCAGCGCGGCGAGGTTGAGGGCGATGATCGCCAGGCCGATCCAGGCCGTGAGCGGGATGCGTCTCATAGGTCTACCGGGGGTGCCGCAGGCGCGGGTTCAGCGCGATGGCGGCGATGTCGGCGACCATGTTCAGGATCACATAGGCGGCGCCGAACACCATGGCGCAGGCCTGCACCATCGGCAGGTCGCGCTTGGCCACCGCGTCGACCATGAAGCGGCCGAGGCCGTTGTAGTTGAACACCGCCTCGACCAGCACCACGCCGGTGATCAGGTAGGCGATGTTGAAGGCGACGACGTTGACCACCGGCGCGGCTGCGTTCGGCAGCGCGTGGCGCAGCACCACACGGCCGGTCTGCAGGCCCTTCAGATAGGCGGTCTCGACATAGGCGGAATCCATCACCGCCAGCACCGCCGTCCGAGTCATCCGCATGATCTGGGCGACGGTGACCAGCAGCAGGGTCAGCATCGGCAGCGTGGTCGCGTCCAGCCGCTCGGCGAAGCCCATGCCGGGATAGACGTCGGCCAGGCTGGGGAACACCGGGCTCTGCACCGCCAGGACCAGGATCAGCACCAGGCCGAGGAAGTATTCCGGCAGCGACACGGTGCCGAGCGCGACGATGTTCACCAGCCGGTCGAACATCCCGCCGCGGCGGACCGCGGTCAGGATGCCCAAGGTCACCGCCAGCGGCACGCCGATCACTGCGGCATAGGCGGCCAGGAACATGGTGTTCCAGAAGCGGGGCCACAGCAGCTCCGCCACCGGCTGCTGGTTGGCCAGCGACCGGCCGAGGTCGCCCTGGACGAAGTCCCACAGCCAATGGCCGTAGCGGAGCAGCGCCGGCATCTCGAGCCCGAGATCCCGGCGCAAAGCGGCCAGCGATTCCGGCGTCGCCGACTGGCCGAGGATGGCCGAGGCGACGTCGCCGGGCAGCAGCTGGGTACCGGCGAAGACCAGCACCGACACCAGCCACAGGGTGAAGAGGCCGAGCGCGATCCGCTTCAGGATCAGGGCCGTCATCAAGCCGCCAGCCAGACGCGCTCCGCCAGCCGCCCGCCCATGAAGTTGAACATCGGATGCGGGGTGACGCCCTGCACCTGGGTCGACACGCCGTCGAGATAGTCGCCGAACATCGGGATCATGGCGCCGCCCTCGTTCGAGATCATCTCCTGCAGCGTCCAGTAGATCTCGCGGCGCTTGGCGTCATCCAGCAGCGCCCGCGCCTCCAGCAGCAGCTTGTCGAATCTCTCGTTCTTCCAATGGGTGTCGTTCCACTTGGCATCGGAGGCATAGGCGATGGACAGCATCTGGTCCGCGGTCGGGCGGCCACCCCAGAACGACATGCAGAACGGCGCCTGCATCCACACCTTCTCCCAGTAGCCATCCGGGGATTCGCGCTTGATGGTGACGTCAATCCCGGCCTTGGCCGCGGCGGTGCGGAAGATCGCGGCGGCGTCGACCGCACCGCCGAAGGCGGCGTCGGAGGCCGACAGCTCGACCTTCAGGTCGCTCATCCCGGCCTGCTGCAGATAGTGCTTCGCCTTATCCGGGTCGTAGGCGCGCTGCGGCAGCTCGCTGTTGAAGAACCGGTCGGTGCGCGGGATCGGGTGGTCGTTGCCGAGCTGGCCATAGCCGCGCAGCGCCACCTTCAGCAGTTGCTCGCGGTCGATCGCGTGCTTGATCGCGAGGCGGACATTGACGTCGGCGAACGGCGCCTTGGTGCAGTCCATCAGGAAGGTGAAATGCTGGCCGCCGGCCGACTGCACGATCTGCAGCTTCGGGTTGCGCTTCAGCAGGTCGACCGTCTTGAAGTCGAGCCGGTTGATGGCGTGGACCTGGCCCGACATCAGCGCATTGGTGCGGGCTGCGACGTCGTTGATGACGATGACTTCGACCGCGTCGACATTGGCGCAGCCCGGCTTCCAGTAGCTCGGGTTGCGGGTGAAGCGCGAGCGCACGCCGGGCTCGTAGCTCTCATAGACGAAGGGGCCGGTGCCGACCGGCTTGGACCAGTCGGTGAAGCCCTCCGGCACCACCAGGAAATGGTAATCGGACAGGATGTACGGCAGGTCGGCATTGCCGCCGGTCAGTTCGATCGCGATCTGGCTGTCGGAGAGCTTACGGACGTCCTTGATCTGCTCGGCGGTGGCGCGGATGGCGGAGCTGGTCTCGCCGCGGTGCAGGTTGATCGAGTAGATCACATCCTCGACCGTCAGCGCTTTGCCGTTGTGGAAGGTCACGCCCTGGCGGAGGTTGAACACCCATTCGGCCGCGCCCGGCCTGGCCTCCCAGCTCTCCAGCAGTTCCGGAACCGCCTGGTTGTTCCGGTCGATCTCGACCAGGCCGTTCATCAGCATGAAGGCCTGGCTCAGCGGCACCCAATCGGTCAGCACCCGGATATCAAGTACGTCGGTGGTGCTGCCGCCGCCCATGCCCAGCTTCAGCACGCCGCCCTTGCGCGGCGTGTCCTGGGCGAAGGCGCGGCCACCCAGACCGGCGGCGAGGCCGAGGCCGGCGGCGCCCAGCAGCAGGCCGCGGCGCGTGGTTTCGAATTGCGGGAAGTCGCTGCGTGTCATGGCCGATCCCTGTTTGCGGATGATCGGACGCTCGACGGCGCCCGGTGCGGCAGCCGTTGCGTCGCGCTGCCTTGAGCGCCGGACCCTAGTGGATGACGGCAAAAAGTCGGACATGATTTTTAGGCATGACCTTATGAGCAAGATTCGATGCCGCTTGCCGGGGCCGCCCCCTATCCAGGGCGCCTTCGTTGCCCCGAGGTCGAATCGTGAGTCTGCCGGATGTGGTCGGCCTGGTCGGTGTCCTGGCCTATCTGCACGCCTATGCCCTGGCCCAGCTGCAGATCCTCGCGATCACCGACTGGCGCTATGCCCTGCTGAACATCGTCGGCGGGGTGCTGGTGATGTATTCGCTGCTGTGGAGCTTCAACTTGGCCTCCTTCGTGGCCCAGGCCTTCTGGATGCTGTTCACCGTCATCGGCCTGGTGAAGGCCCGGCGGATGCGGGCACGGCCGGCCGACGCCTAGCCCGGCGACATGGACAAGGCTGTCCGTCCCCTTTACGGTCGGCGCCGATCGGATCGATTCGACACCGGGGGATGCATGGCCGAGATCGCTGTTTTCTCTGGCACCGCGCATCCCGCCCTGGCGGCCGAGATCTGCGCCGCGCTGGGCGTGCCGCTCAGCCCCTCCCGGGTCCAGCGCTTCGCCAATGACTGCCTCGGGGTCCAGCTCCAGGCGAATTGCCGCGAACGCGACGTCTTCCTGGTCCAGACCCTGAGCCCGCCGGTGCAGGAGCATCTGGTCGAGCTGCTGCTGATGATCGACGCCGCCCGCGGCGCGTCGGCGTCGCGCATCACCGTGGTGATGCCGCATTACGCCTATGCCCGGTCGGACAAGAAGGATGCTCCGCGGATCTCGATCGGCGGGCGGCTGGTGGCCGACCTGCTGGTCGCGGCGGGCGCCGGCCGGGTGCTGACCACCACGCTGCATTCGCCGCAGGTGCACGGTTTCTTCAGCGTGCCGGTCGACCATCTGCATGCGCTGCGCGAGCTGGCCGGCCATTTCCGCCGCTACGACATGGCCAACACCGTCGTGGTCTCGCCGGACCTCGGCTATGCCAAGGAAGCGACCGTCTTCGCGCGGCTGCTGGGTGCGGGCGTGGCCATGGGCGCCAAGCAGCGCTTCGAGAACGACCGCGTCGAGATCAGCGCCATCATCGGCGAGGTGCGCGGCAAGGACATCATCGTCATCGACGACGAGATCGCCAAGGGCAGCACGATCCTGGAGCTTTTAGGGCATCTGCGCCGCCAGGGCGCTCGATCGATCCGCGTGGCCTGCACGCACGGCCTGTTCTCCGGCGGCGCGCTGGACCGGCTGGGCGGCCAGGACGACATCCTTGAGATCGTCTGCACCAACACCGTGCCGGTGAACGGCGCCGCGCACCATCCCAAGCTGACCGTGCTGTCGATCGCGCCGGCGATGGCGGAGGCGATGCGCCGGATTCATGCCGGCGAATCGGTCAGCGAACTGTTCCACGCCTAGCGCCTAGCCGGCGTTGCTGGCGACCAGCCAGTCCATGGCCTGGCGCACCACCCGGCGGACATGCCGGTCGAGCGGCCGCATCAGGTAGAACGACCCTTCCGAGCGCAGGTGGAAGCCATGCGCCGGCACCAGCGCGCCCGAGGCCAGCTGGTCGCGCAGCAGCCAGGTCCAGCCCAGCGCCGTGCCCAGCCCCTGCGACGCCGCCTGCACCGCCAGGGCGTAAGAGCCGAGCCGCCAGACCCTTGCCTTCGGTGGCAGCGGCATCGCCGCGGCGCCGAACCAGTGCGGCCAGTCCATCCATTCGCGCAACGAATCCTCGATCGCCAGCAAGGTCGGCGCCGGATCGTCCTGCAGCGCCTGCCGGCCCGGCGCCGCAACCGGCACGATCTCCTCGGTGCCGAGCACATGCAGCGCCACGCCGGACGGCCGCTCGCGCCGGTAGAAGATGGCGAGGTCGAACTCGTCCAGCCGCAGATGCTGGACATCGTCGGTGACCCGCAGCCGAAGTTCGATCCCCGGCAGCGCGGCGTCGAGCGCCTTCAGCCGCGGCATCAGCCAGAGGTCGGCGATGCCGTGCGAGCAGGCCAAAGTCACCTGGCGCGGCCCGGCCGAGCCGCGCACACCATGGGTCACCGCCACCAGATCGCCGAGGATGCGGCGGACCTCGGCGACATAGCTCTCGCCCAGCGGGGTCAGGCTGACGCCGGACGGAGTGCGCTGGAACAGCTTGCCGCCGATGAAGGCCTCGAGCTTCAGGATCTGGCGGCTGACCGCGCTCTGGGTCAGGCCGAGCTCGGCCCCGGCCCGGGAGAAATTGGCCAGGCGCGCCGCCGCCTCGAACACGACGAGGGCGTTGAGCGGCGGCAGGCCGAGATGGGAGGAAGCGGGCATCCACGCACTCAAGGGGAAGACCGCCCCCGGCACAAGCCGAGGCGTCGGGATCGTCACCCGGGCGACAGCAGAATCGTCATCGAACTTGTCTAGACCTCTATACGATACCCGTCCGGAGAGCCCGATGAGCAGCAAGACCCTGGGGCCCGAGCCCCTGATCAACCCGACCGCCCGAGTCTCGTCCTGCCAGCTCGGCATCTACACCGAGATCGGCGCCCATGCCGTGCTGAACGAGGTGACGCTCGGCGACTACAGCTATCTGATGGACGGGTCGATGGCCTGGTGCGTCGAGATCGGCAAGTTCTGCTCGATCGCCGCCTACACCAGGCTCAACGCGCCGAACCATCCGACCTGGCGGGCGACGCAGCATCACTTCACCTACCGCTCCGCCGCCTACGGCCTCGCCGACGCCGACGACACCGACTTCTTCGCTTGGCGCCGCGACCATCGGGTGACGATCGGCCACGATGTCTGGGTCGGCCATGGCGCCATCGTGCTGCCCGGGGTCACGGTCGGCACCGGGGCTGTGATCGGCGCCGGCGCCGTGGTCACCCGCGACGTCGTGCCCTACACCATCGTCGCCGGCAGCCCGGCCCGGCCGATCCGCCGCCGGGTGACCGAGGCGGTGGAAGCGCGGCTGCTGGCGCTGGCCTGGTGGGACTGGCCGCACGACCGGCTGCGCATGGCGCTGCAGGACTTCCGGACGCTGGATGCGGAGGAATTCTGCGCCCGGCACCAGCCCGGAGGATGACGGCCCGGCGGCGGAACTGACCGCTTCGCTGGCCGGTTGTTGCAGCACTGCTGGCGCAACCACGAGGACCGTCCGATTCCGTCGATCATCGCCGCCGCCGCACCGACGCCGCACGACCCGCTGGCCGAGGCCTTCTATGCCGAAGCGCTGCGCGAGCTGGCCGCGACCGGCCTGCCCTTCCTGCTGGCCGGGACCTACGCCGTCAGCGCCTATACCGGCATCTCGCGGCCGACCAAGGACCTGGACGTCTTCTGCAAGGCCGGCGACAGCCCACGCATCCTCGGTCACTTCCACGACCTCGGCTATTCGATCGAGATCGAGGACGAGCGCTGGCTCGGCAAGGTGCACAAGGGCCGGCACTTCTTCGACATCATCTATGCCTCGTCGAACGGCACCATGCCGGTGAACGACCAGTGGTTCGAGCACGCCCGCCAGATCGAGGTGTACGGCACGACGGTCCGGATCGTCGCCCCGACCGAGCTGATCTGGTCGAAGGCCTTCATTCAGATGCGCCACCGCTACGACGGCGCCGACGTGATCCATGTCATCTTGAAGCAGCACGACCAGATCGATTGGCAGCGGCTGCTCGGCTACATGGAGCTGCATTGGGAGATGCTGCTGGTGCATCTGCTCAACTTCCGCTGGGTCTACCCGACCGAGCGCAACCGGGTGCCGCGTTGGCTGATGGACGAGCTGATGGACCGGCTGCGCCACCAGCTCGACCTGCCGCCGCCGCAGATGAAGGTGTGCCGCGGCCGCATGCTGTCGCGGATCGACTACGCCACGGCGGTCGAGGAATGGGGCTTCGCCGATGTCGGCGGCGAGGGCGACTGGCGGGATGCGTGAAACGAGACAGGGGACCGACCCATGGCGGAGAAGGAAAAATTCACCGTCGCCGCGATCGGCGACATCCATGTCAAGGAGCAGTCCGATCCGCTGCGCGAGATGTTCGGCGAGATCGCCCAGGCGGCCGACGCGCTGGTGCTGTGCGGCGACCTGACCGACACCGGCACGATCCGGCAGGCGGAGCGGCTGGCCGAGGATCTGCACGCCTGCCCGATCCCGGTGATCGGCGTGCTGGGCAACCACGACTACGAATGCGGCGAGGTCGAGACGGTGCAGTCGATCCTGACCCAGGCGGGGCTGCGGCTGCTCGACGGCAGCGCGGTCGAGATCGACGGCGTCGGCTTCGTCGGGGTCAAGGGATTCGCCGGCGGATTCGGCCGGCGGATGCTGGGCTCCTTCGGCGAGCCGGAGACCAAGGAGTTCGTCGCCGTGGCCGTGTCCGAGGCGATGCGGCTGGAGAACGCGATGCGGACGGTGAAGACGCAGCGGGCGATGGTGGTGCTGCATTACGCCCCGATCTCCGAGACGATCGAGGGGGAGCCGCTGGAGATCTACCCCTTCCTCGGCTCCTCGCGCCTGGCCGAGACGATCGACCGCTTCACCGTCAGCGCGGTGGTGCACGGCCACGCCCATCGCGGCGTGTATCAGGGCCACACCCCCGCCGGGGCGCCGGTCTACAACGTCGCCTGGGCGATCGAGAAGCCGAGCGGCCGGCCCTATGCGCTGATCGAGCTGTGAGCGGGCCTGAACGGAAAGGGCCGCCCCGCGGCGGCCCCTGCCCGTCGATTACCGCGGCGTCACCAGGTGCGGATATCGCCGGTGTCGACGTGGACGAAGTTCGAGCGCGGATAGTAGCCGACGCCGCCGGCCTGGAGCCCGACCGCATTCCGGCGCAGGCTCGCCAGGCTCATATTCGGCATGAAGATGTCCGCCGCCTGGCCCTGGATGTGCAGGGAGTTGCGTGCGACGCCGCGGCTGCGGCGGGCCAGCATGGCGTTGGTGGCGCGGGAGCGGTAGCCGCAGACGACGTGGATCGGCTCGTCCGATCCGCCCTTGCGCTGCAGCGAATTGAGGATGTCGAGCAGCTTCGGGTCCATCACCCGGACCTCGTCCGACCGCCAGTCGCGCAGGAAGTAATTGAACTTCGCCAGGACGTCCGGATTGTACCAGCCGTCGACAAAGTACTCTTCCTTGATTTCAACGAGATTATGGGCGTCGTAGAGATGGAGCGTTCGTCGATTGGTGGCGGCCAGGGCTGAGAGTGGTGCGATTGGCGCGGCGGCGACGGCTGCGATAGCCCCGGCCGACATCCTCAGGAATTGCCGTCTCTGCATCGTTCCCGCTGCTCCTAACCTTCACTAACCGCGCATCCGGCATTTCTGACGCTTTACACGCCTATACTCGGCGCCGGGCGTTTGATGGCGTCCTTTGTGAAGCAGGGCGAAGCGGGAATCAACAGTTTCTTCCAAGCTTTACAGAGAAAGTCTGTGACATAATGGCAACATTGTGGTAGATGTGTCGCATCTTTAGTGAAGGTAAAAGTAAAACTGCTGAAAATCATAATATAGATTTTACACTCATTCGAAATCATCAAGGTGAAATAAAAACGGGCGACCGAAATTCGGCCGCCCGTTGGAGCAACGTCTGAATCGTACGATGATTTCAGCGGGAGGATGCGAGTTGTTCGCGCCGGGTTTCACGGGCCTGGAGCGCTGCGATGACCTTGGCGTCGATGCCGTAGATGTCGTCGCGGAACGCGACCTCGCCGCTCTGATCGATCCACGCGGTCTGGTAGACGAGGTAGAGCGGCATCGGAGCCGGCAGGTTGATCCGAGTCGTCGGGGTCCAGCTGCCCATCACCCGGTCCCGCCGTGCCGGCGACCAGTCGGGCGATCCGTCGAGCAGATAGTCGGCCAGCCAGATCGGGTCCTGCAGCCGCACGCAGCCATGCGACAGGGCGCGGTTGGCGCGCTGGAAGTAGCTCTTCGACGGCGTGTCGTGGAGATAGACGCTCCAGTTGTTCGCCATCATGAACTTGACCTTGCCGAGAGCGTTGCCCGGTCCCGGATCCTGCCGGATGCGCAGCGACCGCATGGTGCCCGAGCCGACGCCGTACCAGTCGACATAATCGGCGCTCATCTCGCGCGAGCCGCCGCCCCAGCCGGAGAACAGCCGGTAGTTGCGGCTGGCGAGGTAGCCCGGATTGTTGCGCAGCTTCGGCAGGTACTCCTTGGCGGCGATCGAGGGCGGGATGGTCCAGGTCGGGTTGAACTCGAGATAGGTCAGGGCGCTGTTGAACAGCGGCGTCTGGTTCTTGGGCTGGCCGACCACGACGTCCATGGTCCGCACCAGCTGGCCGTCGGCGACGACGTCCATGGTGAAGGCGGCGATGTTGACCATCAGGTAGTCGGGGCCGAGATCGTCCGGCAGCCAGCGCAGCCGCTCCATGCTGGCGACGATCTGGTTCATCCGCTCCGGCCCCTGCCGGTTCAGCATGGCCAGGGTGGCTCGGCCGAGAATGCCGTCCGGCTTCAGCCCGTGCTTGATCTGGAACTGTTCGACCGCAGCCACCAGCTGCGGGTCATAGAGGTGGCTCTGGTCCGCAGGATCGCCGACAAGCTCGCCGGTGGCGGCCAGGCGGGCGCGCAGCACCGGCACCCGGTCGCTCTCCTCACCCGGGCGCACGCTGTTGCCTGCCGGGATGGTCGGCCAGCCGGCCTCGGCCAGCGTCTCGAAGCCGCTGAGCGCGCCCTTGAGCTGCTGATACAGCGCATGCTTCGGCGCCAGATCGGCCAGGAACCTGTCCGGATCGGGCAGCATCGACGCGGCGGTGGCCAGGGCGGCCCGGTCGACCGGCTTCGGCGTGATGTCGAAGGTCGGGTCGATCTCGCGCGGCACCAGCCGGCCGGCATGGACGTCGACGCCGTAGCGCATCACCGCGGCGCTGAGCAGGATCTCGGTCGCGACGACGTCGTCGGCATCGGCGGAGCGGGTCAGATCCTTCAGCGAGTCGACATAGTAGTCGGACGGGACCAACCCCTCCTCGCGCGCCTTGGCCAGGCGCGCCACGATCGGCTCGACGCGCGGGTCGAGCCGCCCGTCCATGTCGATCCACAGCGGGAACCAGCCGCGGCCGGCATAGAGGTCACGCAGCTCGCGCGCCTTCAACACCACGCCGCCGACCGTGATCGTGTCACCGTCGCCGATCGCCGCCTCGATCGCGGCGCGCGGGTCGGACAGGGCGGATGCGTCCAGTGACGCGGCGGCTGGCGTCAGCCCGGCCTGTGCCGCGGCCGGCAGGGCAGCCGCGCCGAGCAGCAGGGACAGGATCGGGACAACGAGGCGTCGCATCGGTGCTCTCCAGCAATCTTTAGATACGTAGCGCGGCACAGGGGCTAGAGGAGTCCTTTTGCCGTGATGCGATCGTGAAAGTCACACAGCGTTGCTGCATAGCAACATAATCATTCAATTTTATCAATATCCTCCTAGAGGCTAGCCGCGGCTTTGCCCTTCCCGCCCGCGGGCCACCCGCTTAGGGTACGCACCATGAACGCCGCCACGCCCCCTTCCGTCATCGACGCCGCCAAGGGTCGTCACCCTTTGCGCTCGCTCGCCCCCTATCTCTGGCCGGCCGGCCAGCTGGAGATGCGGGCCCGGGTGGTGCTGGCGGTGCTGCTGTTGATCGCCGCCAAGGTCGCCAGCGTCTACACCCCGATCTTCTACAAGGACGCGATCGACGCCCTGTCGCTGAAGGGAGGGCTGCCGCTGATCCTGCCGATCGGCATCATCCTGGCCTATGGCGCGGCCCGCGTGCTGAGCCTGGCCTTCGGCGAGCTGCGCGACGCGATCTTCGCCAAGGTGGCACAGCGCGCCATCCGCCGCACCGGCCTCGCCACCTTCCAGCACCTGCACGCGCTGTCGCTGCGCTTCCATCTCGACCGCCAGACCGGCGGCCTGTCGCGGGCGATCGAACGGGGCAATGCGGCGATCGACACGCTGCTGCGCTTCATGCTGTTCAACATCCTGCCGACGCTGGTCGAGATCCTGTTCGTCGTCGCCGTGCTGTGGTGGATCCTCGACCTGTGGTTCGCGCTGGTGACGCTGGCCACCGTCGTCCTCTACATCGCCTTCACCCTGTGGGTGACGGAATGGCGGACCAAGTACCGCCGGCAGATGAACGAGACCGACCAGGAGGCCAACACCAAGGCGATCGACAGCCTGCTGAACTTCGAGACGGTCAAGTATTTCGGCAACGAGGACCATGAGGCCCGGCGCTACGAGGCGTCGCTGATCCGCTATGAGCGGGCGGCGGTGCGCAGCCAGGTGTCGCTGTCGCTGCTGAACATCGGCCAGGCCGCGATCATCGCCATCGGCCTGACTGCGGTGATGTGGATGGCGGCCGCAGGCATCGTCGAGGGCCGGCTGACGGTCGGCGACTTCGTGCTGGCCAACACCTATCTGATCCAGCTGTACCTGCCGCTGAACTTCTTCGGCTTCGTCTACCGCGAGGTGAAGCAGGCGCTGGTCGACATCGAGAAGATGTTCTCGCTGCTCGGCGTGCCGCAGGAGGTGACGGACGCGCCCGGCGCCCAGCCGCTGCAGGTGCAGGGCGGCATGGTCAGCTTCACCGATGTCGAGTTCGGCTACGACCCGCGCCGCGCGATCCTGAAGGGCGTCACCTTCAGCGTGCCGGCCGGGCACACGGTCGCCATCGTCGGCCCGACCGGGGCCGGCAAGTCGACCATCAGCCGCCTGCTGTTCCGCTTCTACGACATCACCGCCGGGTCGGTGCGGATCGACGGCCAGGACATCCGCGACGTCACCCAGGCCAGCCTGCGCGCCGCCATCGGCATCGTCCCGCAGGACACGGTGCTGTTCAACGACACCATCCGCTACAACATCGCCTATGGCCGGCCGGGGGCCAGCGACGAGGAGGTGGTTGCGGCGGCGCAGATGGCACGCATTCACGATTTCGTGCTGCGACTGCCCGACGGCTACGAGACCAAGGTCGGCGAGCGCGGGCTGAAGCTGTCGGGTGGCGAGAAGCAGCGCGTGGCGATCGCCCGCACCATCCTGAAGGATCCGGCGATCCTGCTGTTCGACGAGGCGACCTCGGCGCTCGACACCAACACCGAGCGCGAGATCCAGGCCAATCTGCGCGAGGTCAGCCGCGGCAAGACCACGCTGGTGATCGCGCATCGGCTGTCGACCGTGATCGACGCCGACGAGATCATCGTGCTGGCCGACGGCCGCATCGCCGAGCGCGGCAGCCACGCCCAGCTGCTGGCCGAGGACGGCCGCTACGCCGAGATGTGGCGCCGGCAGCAGGAGGCGGCGGAGCGCGGCGAGCTGGTCACGCCGGACCGGCCGAACCGCGACCCGGAGATGGTCGCGGCATCGTGACGGTGCGGCAGGAGTTCGGTTGATGCGTGCTTCCAGCCGATGGCTCGCCTGGTGCCTGCTGCTGCTCGCGATGGCCTGCTCCCCGCAGGCCCCTGCGGTGGAGGCGTCATGGCCGCTGCCGCAATCGGAGTTGTTCTCGCAAGCCTTCGGCCCCGGCTTCACCGTCACGCCCCCTGATGGACCGATCCAGCTCTCGGGGCTCGATATCGGCAAGCTGGCCGTGCCGAGCGGCCGGATCGTCGCCTGCGACCCCTTCCTGTGCGACCGCATCGAGGCCTTCAGCCGGCGCGTGCCGGTGGGCAAGTTCCCGGTCCAGCTGGCCGTGGCGCGGCTGCAGCACGACGACGAGCGGGTGGCCTTCGCCCGCATCCTCTTCGCCGACCGGCCGGTGGAGCGCTGGGAGATGGCGCTGCGGCCGGGCCAGACCCTGAAGGACCTGAAGCCGGGCTACATCCATGGCTACGGCATCGACACCGGCACCGGCGCGTTCATGGACGCGGCCGCCCAGGCTCCCTATCTGGCGGCGACGGCGGACGAGGCGGCCACGATGCGGCTGGTCGATGTCTTGAACAATGCTCCGGTCGGCAGCCGAGCCTGGCTGCTGCGCCCATACGGGCACGCCAATGTGGCGATGTTCTCGTCGGGCTGGGGCGACGGCTTCTACGCCTCCTATTTCGGCCTCGACAGCGCCGGCCGCGTGGTCGCGCTGGTCACCGATTTCGGCGTGGTGGAGTGGCTCGCGGGGAAATAGGCTCGGCAGAACCGTCCGTCAGAGTCGGGAACGGCTACGGAAGGGGATCATGGGCATCGCGAACGGCGTTCTGGAGTGGATCAGGCGTGCCCCGCTCCTGGCGGGGCTGCTCCTGGTCTCGGCTTGCGTTGCCTCTGAGAACGGACAGATACCGCCATCGGCCCTGATCGGCAGTGCCTTCGAGGGCGGAGCCAGAGCCCGGGTCATCGCCGACGGCAAGCCGGTCGAGTTTTCGACGATCGCCATCGGCGATCTCGACATCCCCAGCGGTCGCATGGTCGTCTGCGATCCGTTCGCCTGCGAACCTGGTATTCCCTTCACGAGGCGCGTTCCCACCGGCCGGTTCCCGGTGCAGCTTGCGGTGACCCGGACGCCCTCGGGCGAGCAACGGGTCGCCTATGCCCGCGTCCTGTTTTCCGACAGGCCGGCGGTGCGCTGGGAGATGGCGCTGCCGCCGGGCGAGTCCCTGGACGGCTCGCAGACGGACTACGCCTTCGGCTTCCCGGTCGAGACGGGCACCGGCAGCTTCATGGACGCAGCCGTCCAGGGGCCGTACCTGACAGCGGCCGCCGATCGGAACACCAAGCAGCAGCTCATTGCGGCGCTGAACGAGCGCCAGGCAAGCGGCGTGGCCTGGCTGGTCCGGCCTTTTGGACCGGGCAGCATCGCGATGTTCGAGACCGGCTTCGGCGACGGCTACTACATCTCCTATTTCGGCCTGGACGACGCTGGTCGGATCGTGTCCTTGACGGCGGATCTTGGGGTGATCGAACGACCGCGCCGCTGATGCGGGTCGGTCGCGCAAGTCCTCACCGTCTCGGGACGTCACCCTGTCGGGCGGTCAGTGCCGGCCGCTACGCGGCCGGCGGGCGGCCGGTGCCGCGCATCAGGATCTGCTGATGCGTGCCGGTGATCTGGGCGTGGAAGGCCAGCGCGGCCTCGGACAGGTCGGAGTCCGGCCGCTGCTCCGGCTCGAAGTTGCGGAACTCGTCGACGCCGCGGACCAGGGTCGCCGCGTCGTGGGTGCCGACGATCTGGCGGACATAGGTCGGCAGGTAGCGGATGGCGAAGCCGATCCGGCGCCTGGCCGACGGGTTCGGGTCGGAGCCGTGGATCAGCCGCACATGGTGCAGCGACATCTCGCCGGGCTGCAGCTCGAGCATCCGGGCCTTCGCCTCGTCGACCTCGACCGCGATCTCCTGGCCGCGCGACAGCAGGTTGTTGGCGGCGAAGGTGTCGCGATGCGGCACCTGGTCCAGCAGGTGGCTGTCCGGGATCACCCGCATCGCCCCGTTCTCGGCGGTGCTCTCGGACAGCGCCACCCAGGCGGTGACGATGTCGGCCGGGTCGAGGCCCCAATAGGTCGAATCCTGGTGCCAGGAGACGAAGCCGGGGTCGCGCGGCTCCTTGATGAAGAAGCTCGAACCCCAGACCAGGATGTTCGGGCCGATGATATCCTCGACCGCATCGAGGATGGCGGGATGGCGGATCAGCCCGTCCAGCCAGGTGAACAGGAGGTGGCTCTTGTGGCGCATCGGGCCCTTCAGCGTCCCGTGCTCGCTCTCATGCGCTTCGAGATGGCGGCGGATCTGCAGCGCCTCGTCGGTCGAGAGCGCCCGGATCGGGGCGACATAGCCGTGCGTCCGGTAATGCTCCACCGCGGCCGAGGACAGCATCTTCATGGCGGCTCCTCCGATGGCCGGCATCTTTGTGATGCGCTAATTTCATTGGTGTCTGTATGATTTCAAATATGGAAGACCATATGGATCGTGATGTCAACGCCGACGACAAGGATGGCGCCAAGCCCGGCGCCCCGGCGCTGGAGAAGGGGCTGGACCTGCTGGAAGCGCTGGCGGCCGAGCCCGGCGGCATCAACCAGAAGTCGCTGGCGGCGCGGGTCGGCCGGTCGGTCGGCGAGATCTTCCGCATGCTCGGCGTGCTGGAGCGGCGCGGCTATGTCGCCCGCGATCCGAAGACCGGCGAGTACCGCCTGACGCTGCGGCTGTTCCAGCTCGGTACCCAGCACCCGCCGACCCGCCGCCTGCAGCAGGTGGCGCTGCCGATCATGGAGGGGCTCGCCGCCCAGGTCGGGCTGGCCTGCCATCTCAGCATGGCCAGCGGCGAGCATTTCCTGATCCTGGCCCAGGCCGAGCCGGACCGGCCGATGGGTTGGACGGTGAAGCTCGGCGCCGTCTTCCCGCTGTCGATGCATCTGGTCTCCGCCCGCATCCTGACCGCCTTCCAGCGCGAGCCGCGGCGCGGCGAGATGGTGCGGGTCATGGCGCAGCGGGACGAGTTGCCGGCCGACGACATCCTGGCGCGGCTGGAGGGCATCGCCGCGGCCGGCCACGACATGGCGCCGAGCGAGACCGCGCCCGGCCTGACCGACATGAGCGCGCCCATCCTCGACCCTTCGGGGCTGGCGGTCGCCGCTCTGACCCTGCCCTTCCTGCCGCAGCGCGGGAACACGGTCTCGCCGGCGGAGGCCCTGGCCGCGCTGCAGGACGCGGCCGCCCGCATCTCGGAGCAGATCGGCGGGTCGGCCGGCTGAAGTTGGACGTAGGCCGGCCAAATCGCCTAGCCTCCCTGCGCGGGACGATGCGCGAGGATTCGGACGGTGACGGCGGAGACGATCGAGGGCATGGCGGCGCAGATCCGGGGCGGCGACCGCCGTGCCCTGGCCCGCGCCATCACCCTGGTCGAATCCCGCCGCGCCGACCACCGCGAGCGCGCCGAGGCGCTGCTGGAGGCGCTGGCGCCTGCCGCCGGCGGCGCCGTGCGGATCGGCATCTCGGGCCCGCCCGGCGTCGGCAAGTCGACCTTCATCGAGGCTTTCGGCCTGCATCTGACCGGCCAGGGCCACCGCGTCGCGGTGCTGGCGGTCGACCCGTCCTCGCAGCGCTCCGGCGGGTCGATCCTCGGCGACAAGACGCGGATGGAGCTGCTGACCCGCGACCCCGCCGCCTTCATCCGCCCCTCCCCGGCCGGCACCACGCTGGGCGGGGTGGCGCGGCGGACGCGCGAGACCCTGCTGCTGTGCGAGGCCGCGGGCTATGACGTGGTGATCGTCGAGACCGTCGGCGTTGGCCAGTCCGAGACCGCGGTGGCGCAGATGGTCGACGTGTTCCTGTTGCTGCTGCTGCCCGGCGCCGGCGACGAGCTGCAGGGCATCAAGCGCGGCATCGTCGAGGTCGCCGACATCCTGGTGGTGAACAAGGCCGATGGCGACCAGAGGGGCGCCGCCAACCACGCCGCCGCCGAATACCGCCATGCCCTGGCCCTGCTGCGCGGCAGCGGCGGCTGGACCCCGCCGGTGCTGCAATGCTCGGCGCTGGAGAATCGCGGCATCGACACGGTCTGGGACACGATCGGCAAGTTCCGCACGCAGATGGGCGAGGCTGTGGCCGGGCGCCGCGCCGAACAGGCCCGGTCCTGGCTGTGGCGCGAGCTCGGCGACGGCCTGCTGGACGCGCTGCGCGGCCATCCCGCCGTGGCCAAGGCCCTGCCGGCGCTCGAAGCCGAGGTCGCCGCCGGCCGCCTGCTGCCGACCGCCGCGGCGCGACGGCTGCTGGAGCGGTTTCTCGGGGGCTGAGGCCGCTGATTGACACAGGGTCGGCGTACTCGCACCCTTTCGGCCGGGGGACTTGCCGATGCGGCACTCAATTGCGGCAGCACTCATCTGCGCCGGGCTGGCCGGCTGTTCGGAGCCGCACCGCGTCGAGGCTGTTTGCCCGCCGCCGGAATCCGACGTGATTGTGATCGTCCATATCTCGACCGGATTGGTATTCTTCGACTCTGGCAGCGCCCAGTTGGACCAGCGCGCCGTGGACTATCTGGACAGGATGGAACCAGCTACCTGGTTCAGCTGTGCAGATGCAGTTGCCATCACTGGCCACGCCGATCGAGTGGGCTCCGCCGCCAGCAATTTGGAACTATCACTGCGCCGGGCCGAGACGGTGCGCAATGCCCTGGTCGCCCGAGGTGTGCCAGACAGCTTGCTCTCCGTGCACGGCGCTGGCGAAACCGATCCGTTCGTGCCCACCGCCGATGGGGTGGCGCGGCCAGAGAACCGCCGTGTGGAAATCCTTCCCTATTAGC